>DATKYA010000419.1:0-3029 GCA_035528775.1 Planctomycetota bacterium
TGCGAGCGCGAACAGGCCAAGGCCGAAGGCGTTGACCCATACGACATCCTCTGCCGCAAGGCCGCCGAGGCGCCCGTCGGCAGCGAAGGCCTCTACTTCCTCCCCTACCTCACCGGCGAGCGCACCCCGCACGCCAACCCCAACGCCAAGGGCGCCTGGATCGGCCTCACCGCCCGCCACCGCAAGGCCCACATGATCCGCGCCACCCTCGAAGGCATCACCTACGGCATGAAGGACTCGCTCGAGATCATCAAGGGCATGGGCGTGGCGATCAACGAAATCCGCGTATCCGGCGGCGGGGCCGCCAGCGCCTTCTGGCGCCAGCTCCAGGCCGACATCTACGGCAACGACGTCGTCACCATCAACGTCACCGCCGGCGGCGCACTCGGCGTCGCCCTGCTCGCCGGCGTCGGCACCGGCGCTTTCAAGAACGTCGAGCAGGCCTGCGATGCCGTCATCACCATCGCCAGCCGCACCAAGATGGACGCTGCCACCGCCGCGACCTACCAGAAGTGCTACCCGGTCTACGGCGCACTCTACCAGCACCTGAAGAAGGATTTCGACGATATCCAGGCGCTGGTCGGGTAGGGGTCGGAGCCTTGAAACGACGCGTGCGGAGCGACGACGTTCAGCCGTTCGCTCCGCACTTCTCATGTCAGATGGGCCTCGTGGCCTATCCGGCCCCTACCTCCCCAGCCGCACGAGCATGTACACGACGGCAATTGCTGTGCCCGCGAGCAGGGTCACGCAAAGCACCACGGTCCTCGGGCTCCCGAACCGCACGATTCCGTCCTCGCAGAACCGCACGTCGCGCGGCAGGCTCGCGACGCATATGGCCCTGCGCGGACGCGCTGGATCATACAGCACTACCTGGCGCAGCCCCCGCTGCAGCTTCGGCGGCATCGCATCGGTATCGTCCACCTCCACGCCGTACTCGCGGCCATCGTCCGCGACGAAGGCGAACACGCGAGCCACCGAATCCGTCCTCGGCGAATCCGCCTTCGGCTCCCGACCCCAGGTTGACTGCCGCCTGTATTCGGCGATGGCAGGGATGCCGCATCTGAGCAGATGAAGGAAGAGCAGCGTCCGCCGGAACACCAGGACCAGCGGGACGCTCCCGATCAGCAGCACCAGGCCGCCCGCCAACGCGGAAGAACGGGTGAACGCGCAGCCCGCGATGCCGGCGACCACTATCAGGATGAGCGCCAGCATTGAGAGGCTTGCGATAGTGCCGCACGCGCCCAGGCGCCGCGGCGGGGGCGGGATGCTCAGAAACTCGCTGCCGGCCAGATCCTTAGCCGAAACCTGCACGGCTTCCTCGGGCTGCACTCGCCACTCGCCCGGCACGCCGGCATCATCCAGCATCGCCCGCAGAAGCACAAGCGGAATCGCCACCAGCAGCAACCCCCCCGGCAGGAGGTCGGCCGCCTCACGGCAGTGCCCCACGTCCCGACCGCCTCCCGCGATCGCGGCTCCGATCCAAGCGAGAATCGCCAGCGGCGGGATCAGGCTCACGCCAATGTAGAGCAGTTTCCGGAGTGCCCGGTACCGCCCGAAAGCAAACTAACCGGGAATGTCGTTCGGTACAACCGTTCGCGCCGGATATCGAGCATCATACATGATCACCATGGGGAAGGCGCGAGCAAGCTCCGCCACGCGGTCGCATCTGTCACGGATCGTGCGCCTGTAGCGAATGCCGTCGCCGGCGGTGAACCCGACGACAAGCTCGTGCACCGGTCTGCCGTTGTGCCAGTCTGCCGTTCCCCGAAGGCTCTCGATTTCCGCGAGCGCCGCATTGCCGTACCGCAGCATCGACAACTTCAGCCTGCCCTCCAGCGCTCCCCACGCCGCCAGGGCCGCGCCCGCCACCGCGCCCGTTGCGGCAATGATCCACTCGTGCACCGCCGCGTGCTCGATCACGTCCGCACAGCAGACCCACCGCAGCGCAAACAGCACCGCAATCGTGACCAGCATCATTCCCAGGTACACGCGAACGCCGCCGAACACGGCACGAAGGGCGACGTGCCACGGCACACCCGTCATCCGGGCATCATCGCCCTCGGGTAAATCCGTTCGTATGAATCCCATGCGACTGTGCCTCCTCCGGACTCCTTGTGCGCTCATCAAGAGCAACCCGTATTCGCTCTGCGTATCTACCACTCAAGCATGGCGTCGTCCACCTCATCTTCCTGCAGGTCCGGCAGCAGCGACTCCGCGACGCCGGTGCACGCGTGGGCGCGCTCTTCGGGCGTTGCCAGCGTCTCCACGATGGTCATGAGTTGCCGGCGACGCTCAGGGGTGGCCGCACACGCTTTGTATATCTCGTGGATCTCATGGATGAGTGAATGCGCCAGAGGCCCGGGCGGTTGGATGTATATCTCCCTGTCCTTTCTCTCCTCGAGAACTTTGGCCACAGCGAAGCTTGCGGTCTGTAGAGCCCCGTCCAGATCGCCGAGCCTCGCCTGTAGTATGCCGATCCGGGCACGCGCTTTGCCGTCTTCGCCCGCCACGCCGATTGCGATGCGGTGTCGCCCTTTCGCGCGTAAGCTTCGGCCAGCATCAGAAGCAGGGTCAGGGGCCTGTTCATTGCCGCGCGTGTGACGTAGTATGATGACGAAGACTTTGGCAAGCCATCGATGGTTTGAGCGGCGCCGGCGAGATCGTCCGCGGCTATCTGCGCCTGTGCAATCGCGCAAAGAGCGAAATGGCGTTGCTCCGGATTGGCGACCTTGGAAAGCTCCTCGCGAGCCTCGTCGAGACGTCCGGCTTCTGCGCGTGCTTCGCAGAGCACGCGGTGGAAGTAGTCATCCAGCTTCTCTTTGGGGACCCGCCGTAGGGTAAAGCCAACCCTCCCTGGAAGGCAGCTGGGACGCCTTAACCGCCTCTTTCGGCTTTCCCGCCTTGACCAAGGCTTCTATCTTGTCCCATTGGATATTGGCCGTGTTGGGCTCCTCTTTCTCCTCAGTTCTTGCTTCTCCGGACGGATCGGGGACGCTTGTGTAGACCATCCGGCGTCCTGCGGCTATCGT
>DATKYA010000420.1:0-11546 GCA_035528775.1 Planctomycetota bacterium
TCGCAGAAGCTGTCGCGCCGGCCGCGGAGGTTGCGGAAGTGCACGTTGAAGATCTTCCCGCGCTCGCCGAACCAGCGGATGATGTCGCAGATTTCCCGGTCGGGGTTGTCGAGCATCTCGCAGATCGTCCCCTGGCAGAAATGCAGACCGAGGCTGTCGCTCTCGGCCAGCGACACGAATCTCTTCAATCCTTCCACCGAACTCAGCAACTGCGGAGCGCCCCTGTAGCCCGGCGGCAGCGGCGGATCCTGCGGATGGCACGCCAGCTTGATCTTGCCCTTCTCCGCCGCCGGCAGCACGCGATCGAGGAAATCGGCAACGGCATCCCACGCCGCCTGGTCGGTGATCGGCTCCTGTATGTCCGGCCCGGGCGGCACCTCGGCGAACCGGAACGAGCTGTAGCTGACGTTGCCGCGGCCGGGCGTCGGCTCCGTGCGCGACGGCACTCCGCACGGCACGCTGATCCCGTACAGCAGGATCTCGTAGCCGCCGTCGGCGCCGATCCGGATCGCGTCGCACACCTGGCTCAGCAGCTTGTCGCGCTCGGCCCCGCGTGTGGTGATCACGTTGCCGACGGAAAAATGTGCCGCGTGTACCGTGATGCCATACGCGGCGGCGCGCTCACGCAGCTTCTTGATCGACTCCGCGGTCCAGCCTTCCGGGTTTGCCGCGATGTGCTGCACCCCGTATCGCGCGTAGAACTGGAGGATGTCGTCCGTCCTCGCGCCGAACCGTTGGCAGCCGAGCTTCATCAGCGCCTTCTGCGGGCGTGGTCGCACCACGGCAGGCTCCCGCACGTCATTCGCTGTAAAGCATCCGCCGACAGCGGCGGTACCCGCAATCGTACCAAGCGTCAGGAATTTCCTGCGGTTCATTATGCGGCTCCTTTGTGCAATGGCAACTGAGCAGCGCGGTCCGGAAAGCGGATCCGGCGCGGCGCCTGCTCAAGCCTAATCTTCCGCCCCAATCTTGTCAACTGAAATCCTCGGCGCATTCCGCTGTTCTGACGGCACTCCAGGACCGATGCACCTGCCCCGCGCGATTTCCGCCTTCTCCAGGTGAAAGAACGAGCCGCCGGCGCATCTACGCGATCGAAGCCGGCCCGCAGTCCGGTGAAGCTGGCGCGGAGGAGCGTGTGTTGCGCGTTCCCGTCGTTGGAGGGAAGTTGGCGGCCGGGGCCTGGCCGCCGGGAGCACAGACATGGCGGAGTAAACCAGCAATGACAGACGATGAACGCAACGTGATCAAACTGCTGTCGGTCTGCCTGCAATTCCCCGACGAGGAGCTGCAGCAAGGCATCGTGACTGCGGTGGAGGCCCTGGACCCGCCGAACCAGGGGGCACGGGCAATCTGCAACGATTTCCTGCCGAAAATCACCGGAGACTCGGTGATGGAGCTGCAGAAGGAATATACGACGACCTTCGGCATCGACTCATCGACGTGCCTGAACATCACGTACCACAAGTTCGGCAACGGGCGGGACCGCGGGCAGGCCCTCGCGAAGCTGGCCAGGCTGTACCGGCAGGCTGGCTTTCATCCCGCGACGCACGAGCTTCCCGACTACCTGCCGATGCTGCTGGAATTCGTGTCGGCCGGGCCCGAACAGGCGGCGCTGCGAGTGCTGTGCGAATACAGGAAGCAGTTTCGCGAGCTGGCGGCCTGCCTTCACGAAGCAAACAGCACGTACGCCGGCGTGATGGACGCGATCGTGGCCGTTACCAGCGCCATCCTCGAGGAAACGGCAGCCAAATGAGCACGCGGCCGGCCTCCGGCGCCTGCCCCAGCCAACTGTCAACGATCAACATCCGGCGCTCGATCCTCGACGGGCTGCCGAGCCACTGTCGCGGGATGGGTCGTCCCCGGTAGCATCACCGTCCAACGCGAAACGGCTTTCCTGTTGACCGTCGTCCGTTGCCATATATCGTTGGGTGTTCCTCTTCGTGGTCGTGGTCGACTTCAGATAATTTCCCGGCCCGCACAGGCGTGCCCCGCGCGGTCGCCACTTCGGGCCATGAAAAGGCCGGGTCTCCGAAGAAACCCGGCCCGCTCCCCCCTCCGAATACCGTGGGGTTTCAGAGGCTCCCCACGTTGAGCCAGAATGATCAGTACACGACCTTCTTCATGTTCTTGCCACGCTGGGCGATCGAAAGCTGACGGGCAGATTCCCACAACTCCTTCACACCCTTGGGCAGTTGCGCCTCGACGTCGTCGGCTTCGCCCGGGGTGACACCTTCCTGCAGGGTGGCAAAGACGGCCCGAGCCGCGTTCTCGGCCTCGAGAGTGCTGTCGAACCCGCACTCGGTGCGAATGGTGGAAAGCAGCTCTTCGCGGTCCCACTTCGGCCGGGCTTCGCAGCGGTTCCAGATCTGTTTCAGGCCCGAGGGCAACTGGGCCTTCAGGTCTTCCGCTTCCTCATAGGTGAGCCTGCAGCCGAGCATTTCCAGCACCTTCTCGCCGATGAAATGCACCCGGTCGGCGTCGTCTATCGCCAGGTGCTCCTTCAGTCGTTTCCAGAATTCCTGGTCCGTCATGGAATCGATTTCCTCCTTCGCAGCCGGTTGTGTATTCCGCCGGACAACCTACTTATACAACAATTCATGAGGGGCAAGGCGTTCGAACAAAATCCGTGCGCGGAAGACGCGCGGTTTCGATGAATTCTGCCGCACCGGTGACGAAACTTACAATACGCCATCAATCCTGAATCGCCCATGCCCGCTTGCCGGGATGAGGCGGATGATTAAGGTTCGATTGTCGGAAATGCCCGCGCCGAACCAAAACGGATTGCGGGAAGCCGGAATCCGGGATTCCGCGTTCAGATCCCCATTCTGAATTCGGGATTCCGCATTCCTCCGAAAACACTGGGCCGATCGGGTCGGGGGTTGTGCCCCTGTTCTGCGGTCTGCCCGTCATTGGTCCTTGGGGAAAGGAGTCTAACGGTGAAGACAAAGGGCAAACGTGGTTTTACGCTGATCGAGATGGTGATTGTGGTGGCGATCATCGCTTTGCTGGCGGGCATCCTGGTGCCGGTTGCCTTCAACCAGGTGGACGACGCCGAGAAGGCGCGAGCCATGGCGGACGTCCGCCAGATATCGTCCGCCGTCATGCTGTTCCGCCAGGACACCGGCAAGTGGCCGACCAGGTCGAAGCTGTACTACACCGACGGCAACAAGGCCAAGAACGAGAACCAGTTCGAGTCGGGCGGCACCGCCCACCTGCGCGGCCCGCTGCGGGAGAACACGCCCGCCACGCCCAGTTGGAAGGGCCCGTACATGACGGCATTCTCGCCCGATCCCTGGGGCAACCGCTACATCGTGGAAGGCCAGGGATTCGTGGATGACCAGCCGCCGATGGGCTGGGTGATTTCAGCCGGGCCGAACGGCACGTTTGAGACGGGCCGCAACAATACCAGCCTGCAAGGCGACGACATCGGAATCCTGATGATGAACTAGCGTCGGGATCGGGCCCGGCCCACCAGCGATAGCGTTTCCGTGTTCAGCACCTGTGTGCCCGAAAGGTGGGCCATGCAAACAGCGCCTGTGACGAAGAAGGCCCTCGGCCAACGGCTGGTTGAAGACGGGCTGATCTCCCGCGATCAACTGGAGACGGCACTTCGCGAGCAACAACGAACCGGCGAGCACCTCGGGCGAATCCTCATCAACCTCGGATTCGTCTCCGAGGAGAACCTGTCGGCTTCGCTGTGGGACGAGCTCGGCGCCAGCCGCGTGTCGTTGGCCGGCATCAGGATCGAGACGGACGTCCTCCACATGGTGCCGCCGGAAATGGCCAGGGAGCGCCACCTCATGCCGCTCTCGTTCGACGACGGCACGCTCACGGTGGCCATGGCGGACCCGTGCGACATCCTGGCCGTTGACGCCCTGCGAAACAAGCTCTCGTGCGCCGTGAAGGTCGTTGCCGCGGCACCGGGCGAGATCCGCTCCGCCGTCGATCGCTTCTATGCGGATAACGCACGGCACGAGGCTCTGATCGAGGAGGTCATCGAGGAAGCTCGGCGGGCCGTGGCCCTGCAGGACGGCGAGGAAGCTGCAGGGCAGGCTCCGCTCATCGAACTCGTCGACCAACTCATCGCCAAGGCCCTCAAGGACCGCGCCACCGACATCCACGTGGAACCGGAGGAAAAGCTGGTTCGCACGCGCTACCGCGTCGACGGCATCCTCCACCAGGGGCCGGCGATCCCCAAGGCACTGCAATCGGCCCTCATCTCCCGGATCAAGATTCTGTCGGACCTCGACATCTCGGAGCGGCGTGCCCCGCAGGACGGCCGCATCAAGTTCAAGGCGCGGTCAGGCTTCGAGATCGATCTGCGCGTATCCGTGTTTCCCACGGCACACGGCGAGAACGTGGCGCTGCGCGTGCTCGACAAGAGCAGCGTGAACCTGCGCCTCGAACAGCTCGGCTTCGGGCCGGGGGTCCTCAAGGTGCTCCGCTCCATCGTCGACGAGCCCCACGGGATGCTCCTGGTAACCGGCCCAACCGGCTCCGGCAAGACCACCACACTCTACTCGCTGCTCGGCGCGATCAACTCCCTCGAGAAGAACGTGGTCACCATCGAGGATCCCATCGAGTACCAGTTGCCGATGATCAGGCAGTCGCAGGTGAACTCGAAGATCGGGCTGACCTTCGCGGCGGGGCTGCGGGCGATCCTGCGGCAGGACCCCGACGTGATCCTGGTGGGCGAGATTCGCGACCTCGAGACGGCCCGCATCGCCATCAGTGCGGCGCTCACCGGGCACTTCGTGCTCAGCACGCTGCACACCAATACGGCCGCCGGAGCTTTGCCCCGGATGATGGATATGGGCATCGAGGCGTTCCTGCTGTCGTCGTCGATTTCAGGCGTGCTTGCCCAGCGGCTGGTGCGGCGCATCTGCCCGGAGTGCCGGGAGAAGTATGAGGCGTCGCCTTCGGAGGCGGAGCAGCTCCGGTGCGAGCCGAAAACGCAGCTCGCCCGCGGGCGGGGCTGCCCCAACTGCCGCGGCACCGGCTATCGCGGCCGCACTGCCCTCTACGAGCTGGTGGTCCCGTCGGAGCGCATCCGCCAGATGATCCTCAGCAGGGCGTCGGAAGGCGAGCTGATGGCGGCCGCCGAGGCTGAAGGAATGAGGTCGATGTTCGCCATGGGACGCGACAAAGTGCTGGCGGGCGTTACCACGCTCGAAGAAGTGACGCGCGTGTGCAGGACCGCCCTGTGAGTAGGGGCGGACGGTGTCCGCCCTTGAGGTTGGCAGTTGAAGCCGAAGGCCAGAAGGTAAGAGCCGGAAGCTGAATGCCGGGAAGGGGCAACGAGGCCCGGGATTTCTGAGTTGGAGCCACTATGCCCATTTACGCATATCGTGCCAGAACGACCTCGGGCCAGCTTGCCGAAGGCACCATCGAAGTGACTTCGGAAACCGAGCTGGCGCGCCGGCTGGATTCGCAGGGCCTGCTGCTCACGACGGCCGCCCCCGTAAAGGCCCGCTCCCGGACCAGGCGGGGCAGCATGCGCATCCGCAAGAAGGACCTCGTGGCGTTCACCTACAACCTCGAGACCGTCTATTCCGCGGGCATACCGGTAGTACAGGGGCTGGAAGATCTGGCGGATAACGCCGGCGGCTCGATGGCCCGCGTGGCCCGCACCCTGGCCGACGAAATCCGGGGCGGTACCGGGCTGGCCGAGGCAATGGCGCGCTTTCCCGGCATCTTCCCCAGGGTCTACACCAGTGTTGTGCAGGCGGGCGAGTCGGCCGGCGAAGCCGGGCCTATCCTGCGGCGGCTGGCCGACTACAACCAGTGGCTGCTCGAAACGCGGGCAAACGTGCTCCGCGCCCTGATGTACCCGGTGATCCTGCTGACGGCCGTGGGCGGCCTCGTGCTGCTGCTGCTGACCTTCCTCGTGCCGCGGATGCTGAAGGTGCTCACACGCGCCCGCGTGGAACTGCCCCTTCCCACGAAGATCCTGATGGCAATCAGCAATTTCCTGAGCGGCAACATCCTGATCATCGGGCTGGCCGTCGCAGGAATCGCCGTGGGGTTCCTCGTTTTCAGGCGCTCGGCCGGCGGGCGGATGCTGATCGACAGTGCGAAGCTGCGGCTACCGCTGGTGGGCACGCTGCTGCGCAAAGTGTGCGCGGCCCGCTTCGCCAACACGTTTTCCACGCTGTACCGGGCGGGCATCGGCACCGTAGAATCGCTTGAGATAGCGGAGCAGGTGGTAGGCAACGCCCGCGTGGCAGCGGCACTGCGCGACGCCCGCGAGCGCGTGGTCCAGGGCGAGACACTCTCAGCCGCCATCCGGCGGTCCGGAACCTTCCCGCCGCTGGTCGTGCGCATGATCGGCCTCGGCGAGCAGACCGGCACGCTGGGCGATTCGCTCGACCGCACCGCCGCCTTCTACGACCGCGAGATCCCGCAGACGATCAAGACCGTGCTCAGCCTGCTCGAGCCGGCCATGATCCTGCTGGCCGGGGCAGCCGTGGCTTTCATCCTCTTGTGCACCTTCCTCCCCATTTTCAAGATGGCAGGAGCGATTCACCGATGAACACACACCACTGCGACCGCACGCTTCACCTGTGCACGCGCGGGAGGCGCCGGCAGGGCTTCACCCTGCTCGAAATGATCGTGGTGCTCAGCATCTTCGCGCTGCTCACTGGCATCGCCATTCCCGTGGCCGGAGTGGCCCTGCGGATCGAGGAGACCAATAGCACCCGCGACCGCATGGCCGACCTCTCCGAAGGCATCAGGAATTTCTACCACGACACCGCCAGGTTCCCGATCACGCTCGATGAGCTGATCACCGCCCCGAAGAAAGTGGTGGGCTGGGCAGGCCGCTACGTGAACCAGGGGTTCACCGACCCCAAGGGCAGCATCTTCTACGACGGCTGGCAGAACGCGTTCCAGTATCTCAACGTCGATGCGTACACCAAGCGGCTGCGCAGCCTGGGGCTCAACGGCAGCAACGACGGGGGCACTGGCGACGACATCGACCTGGACGTCAATGTGGCCGATCTCCTGCGGGACGTGAACAACGACATCCTCAGCGAGATCAACACTGCCATCTCGCTGTACAACCGTTTCTACCGCCTCTCGAGCGATACGACATCGGGCGACCAGGCGGATAGCGGCGACGACGTGATCGACGTCCCCCTCGCCGGGCCGTGGTCGAATGTGCTCGCCATGCTGGCAGGGGCGGGGCTGTTGAGCAACTCCAACGGCCGCTATACCGCCGACGTGTGGGGCAACGCGTTCATCACGGGGCCTGATCCCGTTCAGTACGTCACGAGCCAGGGGTCAAATTGAGGCAGCAGATTGAAGGGGCCGCTTCGCATGAAAACAGCCGAGTCGACGCCCGTTCTCCAGCCGGAAGCATGCTCCGTGAGGTCGCGGTGGTTTCGCGCGATGAAGTCGGCAATGAGCATGTCGGTGGTGCCGCGCACGGGCGTGGGGCTGGACCTCTCGGGCGACGTGGTGCGGGTGGTGCAGGTGCGCCGGCTGGGACGCGAGTACAAGATCGTCAGGTCGGGCAGCTCCCCCGTGGAGCCCGACGACACGGGCGACATCCGTGCCGCCCTCGTGGCCGCGATTCGAAAGGCGATGCAGTCGGCCGGCGTCACCGCGCGGAAAGTGATTGTGAGCCTCCCGGACGACCCGGCGGAGTCGGTGGTCCGCACCTTCCCGAAGATGCCGGTTGAAGAGCTCGAGGCCGTGGTGAGGCGCGACGGCGCCGCCCTCCACGGCGAGGGCATGGTGTGGGACTACATGACACTGCCGGGCCAGGCGGGCGATGATCAGCGCGTGCTGGCCGCGTTTGCCCCCGGCGACAAGGTGTCCGAATGCCTGCAGATCCTGCGCGAGTGCGGGCTGTCGGCCGCGTCCATCTCGGTGCCGCATATCGCGCTCCTGCAGATCGTGAGCACGCCGGCCGTAGCCGGGTCGTGCGTGGCGCTCCTCCATTTCTCGCGGCAGGCGGTGTCGGTGGTGATTCTCGATTGCGGCGTGCCTGCTCTCACGCGGCGGATCAAGAACGATCAGCCGGCCTCCGCCTCGCAGGGATACATCGTGGAGGAGATCAACCGCACGTTCCTGTACTTCAAGCAGCAATCGCGCGGCAAGCGCGTGGCCAAGGTGATCCTGTGCGGCGCAGGGGCGGACGAGGTGGAGCCGCTCTCCCGCGGGTTCGGCGTGCCGGTGGACGACTTCGGCAACGGAATGCTGCCGTGGGGTCAGGATGCCCCGTTCGACGCGGGAATGACAGTCGCCGCCGGGCTGGCCGTCGTGGGGGCGCGCGGCGCCGAGATCGACCTTGTCCCCGAAGATATCAAGGAGCGCCGCACGAAGGGCGTGCAGGTGTTTACCCTGCTGATGACGGCGGCCTCGGCCGTGTCCATCTACATCGCCTGCTACGTGGCGCTGGGGCTTGCCCTGGAAACATACTCCCAGGCGCTCGACAAGCAGCAGGTGGAGAACCGAATGCTCGTTCCCATCCGCGAGCTGCACCGGGAAGTCCAGCAGGTGAAAGCGAAGCTGCAGGAGAAGGAAGCACTGTACGCGGAACTGACCCGGACGAGTCTGTCGTGGCCGCACGTGCTGTGGGCGATCAGCAGGGTGCTGCCCGCGGAAGTCTCGCTGAGCCAGATCGTGGTCTCCCGGGCCGGCGACGACTCGGGCACGAAATGGATGCTGCGGCTGAGCGGAACCGTATCCAGCGGCCGCGACCAGCGCACCCGCGCCCTCAAGCAGTTGCTGGGCAACATGCAGGCCAGCGGCATCTTCCGCGCGGTCGAGCTCGACCCGGTTTCGGAGGAGTTCGTGAACCGGACGATGGCGTTCAGCCTGAAGTGCGAGGTAGTTCTGCCGGACAATCGTTCGTCGTAAGGCGCCACTACGAAGGCGCCCGGCGGCGTACCTTCGCAGGATTCCCATGAAGCAAGGCCAGGTAAACAGGAAATTCGTCATTACGGCGGTCGGGATGGTGGCCGCGATCTCGCTGACGGCGGGCGTGGCCGGCTGGCCGCGGCTGCGCGGCATATCGAAGACACGCTCGCAGCTCGATGCCCAGACCAGGGAGTCCGACGTCGCCCGCGATGCCGCCGACGCCGTTCGCGATTACAACCTCAAGGAGAAGGCAACCGTTTGCCAGCGGCTGGCGATCTACGACGCGAAGCTGCCGGCCGGGCATTGCCTGCCGGAGTTGCTCGCGGCCATCAAGGCCGCCTGCACTGCCACCGGAGTGCCGAATGTGTCAATCTCCACCCAGGAAGCGGAGCCGGCGGAAGACGCCGACGGAAACGAGCTGACCGCCGCGGAAGGCACCTGCAATCGCATTCCGATCATCATCAGCGGAACCGGCAGCTACCGCGACGTGGCCACGCTGCTCGGGAATCTGTCGGACGGCCGCAGGCTCATCGTCGTGACGGAGCTGAACGTCGACAAGGCCGAATCGCCTTCCGACCGCGTAGCTTTCCGGGCGGAAGCCGAAGCCTATTGTTTCCTGAATGACCAGAAGAACAGCACCAGGTAACCGGGAGCAACCGACGTGAGTTTCATGGGTCCGAAAACAATTTCCATAGTGCTCGTGCTGCTTATGGGCGCGGTTGCGGCCTACGATGTGAAATACATGCTCGACCGCAAGAACAAGATGACACTCCCGGCGGGGGCGGCCGGGGCCGACGGAGGCGACACCGCTGCGGGGCAACCGAATGCCCCGGACAACCAGGCTCCGACGCACCAGCCCGGGCCAGCCGACCTGGACCGAGCTGAAACCGCGGCCGAAGCCCCCACGGCGGCCCAACTGCCCCCCGTTTTCAGGATGGACTGGGTGAACCCGTTCACGAAGGAGCCGGAAACCACGTCCTCCAGCACGGCGGTTTCGCCCGGGGCCGGAACGATTCCCCAGAACACGGATGTCCTGGCCGGTTACAACCCGGTGATCAGCGCCGTGCTGATCGGCACCACCGTGAAGCGCGTGGTGATCAACCGCCAGGTGTTTGCCGAGGGCGATCGCGTCCCCGGCATCGGGGCCGTGGTGAAGGCAGTCACGCCGGCCGGTGTGGAGCTGGCGTTGGGCGGCAGCAGCAGGTTCTTCCCGCTCAGCCCGCCGCAGGCGCACGAGTCGACCGACAACCAGTGAACCTTTCAGAGTGCGGAGATGACATACGCAATGATTCCCAAGCGATTCGCAATCGTCTGCATGCTCGCGTGCATGGTGTGCCTTGTGCGGCCTGGCGCCGTCGCCGGGGAGGAGCAGCCTGCCGCCGCAGTCGCGCCGAAAACGGGTGACGCTGAACGCCCAAAGGAAGGCGGCGGCGACGATGCCGTGCACATCTCGGCCGGCGCCAACCCCGAACGGGTGACGCTCGAAGCCACCGATGCCGATCTCTCCGATCTCATCCGCATGATCGCCGCCCATGCCAACCTGAACCTGATCTTGGATCGGAACGTCTCGGGCAGCGTGACCGTGAGCCTGCGGAACGTCCTGCTCGACGATGCCCTGCGGCTGATCCTCCAGTCGAACGGCTGCCTCCTGCAGAAGGAGGGCGACATCCTTCGCGTGCTGCGGTCGCAGCAGTTGGCAGATGCCGTGCAGACGCGCCAATACCAACTCAAGGCCTTGTCGGTCAACGACGTCCAACAGCAGTTGCCCCAATTCCTGTCCGGCAACGGCAGGATGATCATCCATCCGCAGAACAATTCGTTCGTGGTTGTCGACCGGCCGGATGTGCTGGCGGCGATCGACGAATTCATCGCCGGGGCCGACGCCCGCGAGCGGCAGGTTATGATCGAGGCTCACCTCGTGGAAGTGACGCTCGACAAGCGTGACGAGTTCGGTTTCAGTTGGACCTGGCTGGATCCGAAGGTTTCGGGCGAGCACGTCACCGGCTCGGTCGCACAAGCGCTGCTGCCGGAATCCACCAACTTCCGCGTCGCTCTCAGCAACGAGCACTTCAACTCCGTCTTCCAGGCCCTCCAGACGCACGGCAACACCAACCTGCTCTCGTCGCCCACGATCACTACGCTGAACAACAAGGAAGCGAAGGTGGAGATCACCGAAGACATTCCCTACATCCAGGCGACTACAACGATCGACACCGGCGGGAGTGGTGGCACCACGTCCACCGAGTCCGTCGAGTTCGTCACCGTCGGCGTGAAGCTCACTGTGCTGCCGGAGATCGGGCAGGATGGCTATATCAAGATGAAGGTGACACCCGAAGTGAGCGAAGCGCCGTCTCGGTTCATGGGCATTCCGGTGGTCGAGAAGCGATCCGCCGATACCACGCTCCTCGTGCGCAGCGGGCAGACAATGGTGCTGGGCGGCCTGATCCGTGAGAACACGGCCGATACCGAACGGCGAGTCCCGGTCCTCAGCAGCATCCCCATCCTCGGCAACCTGTTCAAGAGCAAGGACAAGAAGGTCGTGAAGGTGGAGCTGCTGATCTTCATCACGCCACGCATCATGACCGACGAGCTTGCCGCCCGGCAGGTCGACGAAGGCCAGCAGCGCCTGGACGCCAAGCGGCAGGAATTCGCGAATCCGCCTATTCTGCCGGGCCGGAAGC
>DATKYA010000421.1:0-2892 GCA_035528775.1 Planctomycetota bacterium
TGTGAAGCTGCCGGCTGTCGGCGCGAGCGTTCCACTCGGCTCGCTGCATATTACCAGCAGCGGCAATTCCGTTTTCGGCGGCAGTATTCGAACGGATAATGTATCGTCAACCGGCAATGTTACGGTCGATGGCGGCGGTACGGTCACCTTGGCCGGGAACATCATGATCAACACCGATGCCGGCGCAGACAGCACGGGCGGCACGGTGGATCTGTCCGCCACGACCGTCAACGGCACCTCGGCCGGCAACCAGCATCTGTTCATCCAGACGGCCAATGCGCCGGTCAACCTCGGCGCCATCGGCACCAGCACGGCCTTGGGCTCTGTCTACGTCACTACCAGCGGAGCCGTCACCCTCGCCGGCGATATTCGCACCGAAGACAACTCCGGCATCGAGGGCTACCTGTCCATGCCCGGTGGCGGAGTGCTGAACATCGCCACCAACGTAACCATCAACACCGACGCCAACGGCAACACCATCGCGGGCTCAGTTGACCTCACCGGCCGCAGCTCCATAGTCGGCGGCAATAACGCGTTGAGAATCTTCACGGGTGACGACACCATCAGCCTGCCGGCCGCCGCCGGCCTTTCCCTGCTCGATCTGAACGCGTCGGGCACCACCACCTTCAACGGTGACGTCACCGCCACCGACATCCAGCTTGACGGGCTGACCGGCTCCGTGGTGGTCGGCGCGAGCACGAAGCTGACCAGCACCGACAACGACATCGACCTGTCTAACGCCACAAAGATCAACGGCACGACAGTCGGCGGGCAGTCGCTCGAGATCGTCCCGGGCGATGCGATTGCCAAGGTGCCGTCGGTGGGCGTTGATGTCGCGTTGAGCGACCTCACTGTCGGCGGCAGGGAAATTCAGCTCATCGGCCAGAACTCCTATTACGAGGCCACAACCACCATCACTTTTTCCGCCGCTCCTGCCACAGTCCCCGATGTTGCCACCATCTTCAATGAGGGCGGAAACTTGACGGTCGATACCGGTACATTCCGGATGGGAAACAATGACAAGATGACGGTGGTGGGCAGGCCGGAGAGTGGGATCGCCGGAAATCTCTCCATCAGCGCTGCAAATGGCGCCTACATCGGCGACCTGAACGCGCTGGGCGACATTACGGTGCAAGTGTCCGCGCCCGGGGCCGCCATCCACATTCTTAAGCGCGACAGCGGAGACGTCCGAACCACACTGGGCGGGATCGACAGGGACAGGGGTGTGGATTATGTTGCCGGTGGAACGATCACCTTCACCGGCACGATCGTGGAAGACAATGTTGGCAATCGCCCCGAATTTGCCAACTCCAGCGGCTCCGGCGCCATCGGCACCTATTCCTGGCACATGTACGGACCCATCGACGTGGCCACGTTCAGCGGAAGTACGCTTGACCTGCGGGCGCAAGGCCCGACTAACACCAACGTGTCCGAAGCATTGGCCGGCGCCGCGCCGCGGCAGCAAGCCGAGGTGCCGCAGGTCGTCGGCCTCGACCTGGCCCTGCGCGAAGTTCTCGAGCTGCTCGGCATCTACGTGCGCACGCTGTCGTTCGACGAGCTTATGGGAGTGCTCGGCGGACTGGGCTTCTACGACGATCTGCCGCAGTGGAGCATGAGGGTCGGCTCGGGTGCAGGTCCGGATCCGGCGCTGCAGCCGTGGGATTACAAGATCTCGCCGCCGCGCATCTCCGCCAGCGTCGCCCTCCGAGCCATCGATTCCTACAATGCTACCTTCTTCAAGGACGGAGACGATCAGACGTCGGAGATCGCCGACGAGCTGCAGAAGGCGATCGACGATTACAAAACCGCCGCCGAGGCAAAGGCGTTCGACGGAACGGCGTTCACCGAGCATCTGGTCGAAGTGGGCCGGGCAACCGGCGCCACCCCGCAGGCCCTCGTCTATATGGCACAACTGCACGGCCTGTTGAACCGGCTGGCCGTCCTCGGCCTCACGCCGCTGGAGTACGCGAACTGTAAGGAAGCCCTGTTGCGCAACATCGTCCTGCGCACCACCTTCGACGGCATCAACATCAAGCAGCTCGATCTTGAGAAAGCAATAGAAGTGACGCCGCTCGAGGAAGGTATCCTCGAAGCAGATACCGGCTGAGCCAGGCAGTGAGCCCGCGGTCGGGCAGCCGGCCAAACCCGTGTCGAGCAGCCCCGCGGCGCTGGACAGCGCGCCCGACGCCGGCTGATGACGACACGATGCCTCGTCCTCGGGCAGCGCCCAGCTCAAGGAGTTTCTCCGTGATTGATGTAGAAAGCTTGCTTCGCGAAATATCGGCGGAAGAGCCGTGCGGCAAGTACCTCGAATACGAAGACCAGGCCTACCGCGAGCTGGTCGAGTACGCCAAGGGCACACCGGCTCAATACAAGGGCGACGAGCAGATCGTGCCCGGCAAGGACCCCGACTGGACGGTGGTGCAGGAACGAGCGCTCGACCTGCTGACCCGCAGCAAGGACATGCAGATCGCCCTCTACCTCACCGTTGCCGCGCTGAAAACGGAACGCCTTGCCGGCTTCCGCGACGGCCTCGCCGTGATCTGCGGCTTCATCGAGCGCTACTGGGATACCGTCTATCCCCGGCTGGACCCCAGCGATCCGGACCCCATCGAGAGAAAGAACCTGCTGTACTGCCTGTCGCCGCGCCCGGGGGGAGCCGTAAACCTCGACCCGTTCAGTTTCAGACTGCGATTACGCGAGGTGCCCCTGTGCTCGGTGCCCGGACTGGGCACATTCAACTACCGCGACATCCAATTGGCTCGCGGCGAGATTAGCGTGCCGGAAGGCACCGAAGCACCGAAGATGGCCGACATCGAGGCTGCGTTTGCCGGTACCCCGGAGGATGCGCTCCTGGCCAATGTGCAGGCACTTGAGGATGCCGCCGGCCAC
>DATKYA010000422.1:0-2439 GCA_035528775.1 Planctomycetota bacterium
CCACCCCATCATCCCATCATCCTTTCCACCGTTTCTCGTATCTCGATCCCCCGCTCCTGCAGGTATTTCTTGGTGACGGGGATGGGATAATTGCCATAGTGGAAGATGGACGCGGCCAGGGCGGCGTCGGCTTTGCCGGCGGTGAGCACGCGGTAGATGTGCTCGGGGGTGCCGGCCCCGCCGGACGCGATGATGGGGATGTCGACGGTCTCGGAGAAGCGGCGGGTCAGCTCGATGTCGTAGCCGTCGCAGGTGCCGTCGCAGTCCATGCTGGTGAGGAGAATCTCGCCGGCTCCCTTCTGCTCGACGGTGCGTGCCCATTCGACGGCGTCGATACCGGTGGGCGTGCGGCCGCCGTGGACGTAGACTTCCCAGCTCGCGCCTTTGCGCTTGGCGTCGACGGCGACGACGATGCACTGGCTGCCGAACCGCAGCGACGCCCGCCGCACCAGCTCGGGATCCTGCACGGCGGCGGTGTTGATCGAAACCTTGTCCGCCCCGGCGTTCAGGAGGTCGCGGATGTCGTCGATGTCGCAGATGCCCCCGCCCACGGTCAGCGGCACGAAGATTCGCTCCGCCGTGCGGTGCACCACGTCGATGATGATCCTCCTCTTCTCGTGCGAGGCGGTGATGTCGAGGAAGACGATCTCGTCGGCTCCGTCGCGGTCATACAGCTCTGCTGTCTCCACGGGGTCGCCGGCGTCGCGGAGGTTGACGAAATTCACGCCCTTGACGATGCGGCCAAGCTTCACGTCGAAGCACGGAATGATGCGTTTTGCGAGCATGCTGTTTTTCCTTTGCCGGATCTGAACGACGCCGTTTATTATAGCCGACGGTTCGGGAAAGAGGAAGGGGAAACCCTGGCGCGAGGCGCGCCCACAATACTTGGGGCTTGCATGAGGAAACCGGCACAGGCGGGGTCCATTCAGTCCATTCAGTCCATTATGTCCATTCCCAATTCTTTTCTTGACATGCCGCCTCATGTGGTGTATCATACTGGGAGAGTGCCAATCGCCCTCTGAAGCACTCGTGGCTCTGCAATTCAATGCTGGCGGCCGGCCGGGGCAGCCGGTGTCCAGCTTGTTCACTCCACCCGCGATCTCCGCCCGTGAATGAAAGGAGCAATGCCATGTGGTTCTCAAGGTGTGTTGGTGTTGTGGCGAGTCAGTCGTGGAAATCGATGTCGCCGTTTCCGGCCAGGGGAAAACCAAGCCACGCGGCGGCGCTTGTTGCCGGCGTGGCACTGCTCGCCTTGTGCAGCGCGGCTTCGGCGGGCCCCGACGCGCTCTGCACCGAGGCCTACAATCCCGTCAGGCCGGGGCACGTGACGTGCAAGGACAACGGCTGCGACAAGGAGAAGTCGCAGAAGTGCAATCCGTACGACAAGAACGGCGACAAGTACCTGGACACCTGCTACTGCGGCGCCGTGCCGAAGAAAAAGAAGAAGAAGGGCGCCCGGGCGCAAGCGGCGGGCGGGTCCATCTTCTTTGACGCCGGCAGCTTGATGATCCAGAACGTGCAGATCGCGAACGTCCACCACCTGGCAGACGGGATCGACGACCCCGCGGATCCCGTGGTGGGGGCGGTCATTGAGGTCCCGCCGCTGACGTACGCCGGACCGGCGACGTACTTCGACAGCGAGTGGCAGCTCGACTATCACGCCTTCGTGGCCGCGCCCGGTGCCCAGATCAGCATTATCAAGGATGCCGGAACCTGCCTGACCGCCGAGATCACCGAACTGTGGTACCTTCCGGAGTCGAATGCGTTTTCCATCGGCCTTGGCGACCCGGTGTGCGACCTGGCGATGGGTTCCCCCTACCTCGATGCAGTGAACTCGCTGACGCACGAGCCCGATCCGGAGCTTTACTTGTGGATATCGGTCTGGCCGGTGAACAACTTCGCCCAGGCGACCAACGGGTTCACTCTCCCGTTCATGGATGTGACAGACACAGCCAGCATGGGGGTGACCGGGACCGAGCCGGCGGCCATCACGGTCCTCTCGTCGCCCGTGGCGGGGGTGCCCGTTGCCGGCGATCTTCCCGGCGTCACCAACTACACGACGGACTCGGGCCTCCTGGAAGCCATCGAGCTGTCTGTCCCACAGATCGTCGAGCGGAACGGCAAGATCTACACCTTCGCGTTCTGGATGGTGGACGACGAACCGATGCCTCGCGGGCAGGCCATCCTGAACCTGGGAGTCGATGCCGATCACACCGCGATGGCGGTCTACGACTGGCGGTTGACCGGCGACGTCAACGAGGACTGCTCGGTGAATGTGCTGGACCTGATCTTTGTTCGCAACAGGCTCGGCACCAAGTGCCCGCAATGAGCGGGCGGAGCTGATCCTTGATAATCTTCTACTGAAGGGTAGGAATACCGCAAAGACTCGAAGGGCACAAAGGACACGAAGAAGAGGAAGATGAAGAGATGATGGGATGA
>DATKYA010000423.1:0-3091 GCA_035528775.1 Planctomycetota bacterium
GGCGTGCCCACGCCAACGCACTTCACCTGGTCCCAGGAAATCCGTCCCGCGCGAACGACTTCGCGGCTGAGCTCGGCCATTCGCTCGAGCACGTGGTTCGGCCCCTGCTCGGCCTGCGTCTCGATGCTCGTGCTGCCGAGCACCTTGCCCTTGAGGTCGATCACGCCGCCCTTGATGAACGTCCCGCCCAAGTCGATCCCTATGGCATATTCCTTACCCATTGCTGTCTTTTCCCTTGTTTCAATCCACGCGCCCGAACAGGGCGCGACAGTCATTGCGGAATGCCCTGAGCGCGTTGCCGCGATGGCTCACGCGATTCTTCTCGTCGGCCGTCATTTCCCCAAACGTGCGGCCGGCAGGCGGAAAATAGAAGATCGGATCGTAACCGAATCCGCCCGCCCCGGTCATCGTCTCGGCGATGAGGCCTTCGCAGCGGCCTTCGGCCGTCAGCATCACCTCGCCGGTCAATGTAGGGGCGGACGGCATCCGCACCGGCGTCCGCACCGGGGGCACACGCCGTGTGCCCCTACGCGGCCGCGCCAGCGCGATCACGCAGCGGAATCGAGCCGTCCGCTTCTCACGCGGCACGCCGCGAAGCTCGTCCAGCACCTTGCGGCACTTGTCGGCATCGGTGGCGTCCGGGCCGGCGTATCTTGCCGACATCACGCCGGGCCGCCCGCCAAGTGCATCCACTTCCAGCCCCGAATCGTCCGCGATCACCCATTCATTCAGCGCATCGGCGAGCGTCAGTGCCTTCTTGCGTGCGTTACCCTCAAACGTATCGGCATCCTCTTCCACCTCGGGCGCGTCCGGGAGATCGGCCAGCGACATCAGTTGCACCGGGAACGATTCAAGTATCGTCGCTATTTCCCGCATCTTCTTCAGGTTTCTGGTGCCGACGACGATTCGCATCATGAGGGCCAACAGGATAAACAGGATGCATCCTCTCCATCCTGTGCATCCTGTTAACGTTCTTCGTTCAGGCACTTCTCCGTGATCGCCACCGCTTCGTCGATTTCGGCTTCCTTCACGCACATCGACGGATAGTAGCGGATCACCGTGTCGTGCGTGCAGTTGACGAGCATGCCGTTCTGCATGCAGCGCTTGACGAACTCGGCTCCGGGCTTCTTGAGCTCCATGCCGATCAGGCAGCCCTTGCCGCGAACATCGGCGAGGAGGTCGGACTTGATCGCCCACAGCTTCTTCTTGAGCAGCTCGCCCATCCGCGTGGAGTACTCGAGCAGGCCGTCGCGGTCGATGATCTCGAGCAACGCGATCGCCCCGGCGCACGCGATGGGATTGCCGCCGAAGGTTGACGCGTGCGTGCCGGGCACCAGCTTCTCGGCAATGTGCGGCCGGGTCTCGATCGCGCCGACCGCCAGCCCGCCGCCCATCGACTTCGCCAGCGTCATGATATCCGGCTCCACGCCGAAATGCTGATACGCATAATGCTTGCCGGTGCGGCCGCTGCCGGTGGTCACCTCGTCGAGGATGAGCAGCAGGCCGTGCTTCTCGCACAGGCCCCGCAGTGTTTTCAGGTAGCCGTCGGCGGGCACATTCACTCCCCCTTCGCCCTGGATCGGCTCAGCCATGATCGCGCAGGTGTTGGCATCGATCGCCTTCTCCACCGCCGGCACGTCATTGTACGGCACAAACGTGAAGCCGAGGTCGACCGGCGGCAGGCCTTTGTGGTACTTCGGCTGACCGGTCGCAGCCATCGCCATGGACGTCCGCCCGTGGAACGAGTTCAGCGTCGTGATGATCCGGTAGCGCGGCGCCGAATAAATGCGGGCGAGCTTGATGGCGGCTTCCACCGCCTCGGCGCCGCTGTTGCAGAAGAAGCACTTCCCGCCGAACGACCGCTCGGATATCATCTGCGCCAGCGTGCCTTGCAGCTCGTTGTAGTAGTTGTTTGCCACGTGCATCAGCTTCGCGGCCTGCCGCTGCACGGCCTTCACCACGTCGGGATGACAATGCCCGAGGCCGTTCACGCCCCAGCCCGGAAACATGTCCAGGTATCGCCTGCCGTCGTTGTCCCACACGAAGGATCCCTCGCCGCGAGCCAGCACGGCGGGAATCCGCATGTAGTTGCCGATCACGTACTTCTCGTACTGTGCGATGAACTCCTGCGTGGTCACGGAAAACTCCTCTGAATGAGGAATGAGGAATGAGGAATGAAGAATGACAGATGCCAAATGCGCCGGCAATGACGGGCCTGTTAAGCTTCCCCATTCCTCATTCTTCATTCCTCATTCTTCATTGCCTTCATGCCACTCTCTGCGTAATAATCTCGGTGCCGATGCCCTTGTCGGTGAAGATTTCGAGCAGCAGCGAATGCGGAATATTGCCGTTGATGATGTGGGCCTTCTTCACGCCCGAGCGAAGGGCCTCGAGGCAGGCTTCCACTTTCGGCTGCATGCCGCCGGTTATCACGCCCCGGCGGATGAGGTCGGCTATCTGTTCTTCGTTCACCGAAGACAGGAGGGAATTCGGATCGTTGTGGTCGGCCATGATGCCGTGGACGTCCGCCACGAAGACGATCTTCTCGGCTTGGAGGCGTGCGGCGATCACCGACGCCGCCGAATCCGCGTTCACGTTCAGCGTGCTGCCGGAGGAGTCCTTGCCGAGCGGCGCGATCACCGGGATGATGCCGGCATCGCAGAAGCTGCGCACGCGCACGGAGTCGATCGCCGTCACCCGCCCCACGTATCCGAGGTCGAGCGTCTCGCCGGTCTCGTCGACCAGGAAGAGCTTCTCGGCAAACAGGCAGCCGTGCTGGCGGACGTGCATCCCAACGGCCCTGCCGCCCAGCCGCCAGATCTGCTCCACGAGGTCGCGATTCACCATGTCGACCAGCACGCTCTCGGCGATCTCAAGCGTGTCGCGGTCTGTTATGCGGCGGCCCTTCACAAACTGCGGCTGCAAGCCTCGGCGCTTCATCTCGGCCGAAATCATCGGCCCGCCCCCGTGCACCAGCACCGGGCGCATCCCCACCTGGCTCATGAACACGAGGCTGGTCAGCAGGTTTGAGAGATCCCCGCCGACGTCCATCGCGCTCCCGCCGAACTTGATGACCACGATCTTGTTGTGG
>DATKYA010000424.1:0-4236 GCA_035528775.1 Planctomycetota bacterium
CTGCCGGATCAACCATCATGTGAAAATGCTGGATCAGGCCGTCACCGTGAGCTCGCATCCAACCGGTCAGCTCGTGCCGCATGTCGCGGGGGATGCCGGCGGCGGCAGGGTCCACCGCGAGATTGCGCACTCCCTCTTCTCTGTGTAATCTGTGCAATCTGTGGATCACAATCTGTGCAATCCGTGGATCATTTCAGTACGTCTTCAATCTGCGCCAGTTCCGCCTGGTCAAACTGGAGGTTGTTGACGGTTGCGGTGCATTCTTCGATCTGCTCGACGCGGCTGGCTCCGATGAGTGCGGATGTGACGCGCGGGTCGCGGAGCACCCACGCCAGTGCCATCTGGGCGAGGCTCTGGCCGCGCTTGGCGGCGATGTCGTTGAGCCGGGCGATCACCGCGAGCTTGTCGGGCGTGATCTGCTCGGGCTTGAGGAAGCCGTGGGGCTTGCTGGCTCGCGAGCCTTCGGGGATGCCGTGGAGGTACTTGCTGGTGAGCATGCCCTGCGCGAGCGGGCTGAAGCAGATGCAGCCGATACCTTCGTCGCCGAGGGCGTCGAGCAGGCCGCCTTCGATCCAGCGGTCGAACATCGAGTATCGCGGCTGGTGGATCAGGCAGGGGGTGCCGAGGCCCTTGAGGATGGCGGATGCGCGCTTGGCGAGGGCGGCGTCGTACTGCGAGACGCCCACGTAGAGGGCCTTGCCTTGGCGCACGGCGGCGTCGAGCGCGCCCATCGTTTCCTCCAGCGGCGTGTTCGGATCGGGCCGATGGTGGTAGAAGATATCCACGTAGTCCAGCCCCATGCGTTTCAGGCTCTGGTCGAGGCTGGCCAGCAGGTACTTGCGGGAGCCCCAGTCGCCGTAGGGGCCGGGCCACATTCCCCAGCCGGCCTTGGTGGAGACGATCAACTCGTCGCGGAAGGGGGCGAGATCGTCGCGGAGAATCCTGCCGAACGTCTCCTCGGCGGATCCGGGGGGCGGGCCGTAGTTGTTCGCGAGGTCGAAGTGTGTGATGCCGAGGTCGAACGCCCGCAGCACCATCGCGCGGCTGTTCGTGAAGACGTCCACGTCGCCGAAGTTGTGCCACAGGCCCAGCGAGATGGCAGGCAGCATCACGCCGCTCCGGCCGCAGCGATTGTAGCGCATCGAATCGTAACGGGTGGGTGAGGGCTGATGGGGCATAAGTGACTCCTTTCAAAGAAGGGAATAAGCCAAGAAGTCAAGAAGCCTGGAAGATAAGAAGCCAGCCCGAAGCGGCAATGCAAGCCCGTTCTTGCCACGTGGCTTCTATTCTCTTCCTTATTTCTTTTCTTCTTTTCTTCTTAGCTTCTTAGCTTCTTGCCTTCTTACCTTCTTACCTTCTTACCTTCTTTTCTTCATTCGCTGTCGTTCTGCTCAAACTGCACCCTATAGAGGTGAGCGTAGAGCGGGCTGTTCTCGAGCAACTCGGCATGGGTGCCTTCGGCCTGGACGCGGCCGCGGTCGAGCAGCACGATCTTGTCGGCTCGGAGGATCGTGCTGAGCCGGTGCGCGATGACGAACGTCGTTCGATTCTGCATCAGCCGCTCGATGGCCTCCTGGATGAGGCGCTCCGAGTGGGTATCCACGTTGGAGGTCGGCTCGTCGAGCAGGAGGATGGGGGCGTTGGCCAGGAACGCCCGGGCGAGCGAGATCCGCTGGCGCTGGCCACCGGAGAGCTTCACGCCCCGCTCGCCGATCTGAGTATCGTAGCCGTCGGGCAGCTCGTTCACAAACTCGTTCACGTGGGCGGCTTCGGCGGCGGCCATGATATCCTGGTCCGTGGCGTCCAGACGCCCGTAGGCGATGTTGGCGCGGATCGTGCCGTCGAACAGGAAAACATCCTGCATTACCATGGCGATACTGCGGCGGAGGTCGTCGTTGCGGAGCCGGCGAACGTCCACTCCGTCGACGGATACCGCCCCGGCCTGCACATCGTAGAGGCGCGGGATGAGGCTGATGAGCGTGCTCTTGCCGGCTCCGCTGCGGCCGACGAGTGCCACCATCTCGCCGGGCCGCGCCTCGATGCACACGTTCTTCAACACCGGCGCGTCGGGCCGATAGCTGAACGTAACGTCCTGCACCTGGATGTGCCCGGCCACCGACTCCAGCGGCAACGCATCGGGATCGTCGCGAATCTCGGGGATCGTATCGATCACCTCGAACACCCGCGATGCCGCCACGCCCGCGCGCTGCAGGTGGTAGTTGTCGTGGATGAGCGTCTGGATCGGGCCGTAGAGCATCTGCAGGTACATCATCATCGCAACCAGGTAGCCGATCTTGAGCTGGTCGTGGATCACCATCCATCCGCCGTAGGCGAGCACCACGGCCGCCGCGACCGATCCGAACGCCACCATCATGCTGCTCACGAATGCCATCATCTTCTGGACGCGGATCGAGAGGTCCACGTAGTCGTGCGTCTCATGGGCGAACCGGCTCGACTGGTGGTCTTCCCGGCAGAACGTCTTCACCACGCGGATGCCCGAGATGCTCTCCTGCAGCACCGTGTTCAGGTCGGCCATCTTCTCGCGCAGTCCCTTGAAGATGTCGTGCGCCAGGCTGTTGTAGCGAACTGCGAAGAGGATGATCACGGGCACCACGGCCAGCGCGATGAGGGTGAGCCGCCAGCTCAGATACGTCATCAGGGCGAGCTGCAGCAGGAACTGGAGGATGCTGTTGATCACGGACATCGAGCTTTCGAGCACGCCCCATTCGAGCATGTCGACGTCGCTGAGCGTGCGGGACATCAGTTCGCCGGTCTGGCGGTTGTCGAAGAACCGCAGCGAGAGACCCTGGACGTGCCGGAACATGTGGTTGCGGATGTCGCGCACGATGTGCTGTCCCGACCTCGCTCCCAGGATGCGCTGGATGTATCCCACGGCTGCCATGACGAGCTGCAGCCCGAGGAACGCCGCCCCCAGCAGCAGGAAGTACCGCATGCCCAGGCCCTTGTAGTCCATCGCGTCGTTCAGGCCCTTGCCGATGATCATCGGCGGCAACGAACGAAGGAACGACCCCGCAAGCATGAGAATGAACGTGCCCGCCACCATCGTCCGGTAGGGGTGCACGTAGCGCGACAGCCTCGCCAACGACTGCCACGGGCTCATCGGCGGCTTTTCGAGTGTCTCGTCTCGCTTGATGGCTGACATTCGGGGATGGTAATACGCCACTGCGGGTTTCCTTCTCCCTTCATTCTACTGTACTTGCCGCGCAGGCGCAAGGGGAGAATTTGAGTTGGTCAGTTGATCAGTTGAGCGGTTGAACGGTTGATCGTTTGATCGGTTCATCGGTTAATCATGGCCTGACGAACCGACCAACCGACCAACTGACCAACTGGCCAACTGACCAACTCGGTCCTCTGCCCCCGGGCTTGACAGCCCCCACCTGAACATCTATAATTACTATAGAGGCGTTCACGATGGACACAAGGCACCCCAGGCGGAGAACGCACATGGAGGTTCGCATGGACTCAGGGCAGCGGCGGATTGCGTTTTCGCTGGTTGAGATCTTCGTGGTCATGGCCATCATCATGGTGCTGTGCGGGATCAGCGTGCCGGTTTTCTTCTGGCAGCGGCACTACGCCTACAGCACGAGCTGCAAAGCCAACCTCAAGGCCATCGGGGCCGCCTTCATCGCCTACCAGAGCGCCTACGGCGGGTGGATGCCCTACGCCCTCGACACCGACGTGGAGCAAACCGACGACGCCGGCCGGGCCGTCGGCTGGAAATACGAGCTGAGCTTCTACCTCGGCAACCACAGCGCCGCCCGGCACGCCGCGAGGTCGTATCCCCTTCACAAGGCATTCACCGATCCCGCCCGGGGAGCCGGCAACGGCAGCTACCTCCTGTCGGCCGCACAGTTCGGCGAACGCCTGGAAGTGAAAAACGCCCAGGGAGCCTGGTCGCCGTACTTCACCTACGCACCCGACGGCAGCACGCGGATCGAGCCGGTGGGCTACATGCCGTTCTTCCTCTGGCGGTCGCCCGAGATGGCCGCGATCGTCACCGAGTCGAACGACGCCAGGATCCACCGAGCCTACGCACGCGACCGCAAGACCGGGAAGATCAACGTCGACTACCGCCACGGCGGGCTCGCAAACGTGCTGTTTCTCGACAGCCACGTCGCCGAGTTCCGAAAGGGAGACGATGAGCTTTTCAAACTGTTCGACCAGAAGATGTTCGACCCGTCGCACAACATCCGGCAATTGCCGCCGCCTTAGAAA
>DATKYA010000425.1:0-2538 GCA_035528775.1 Planctomycetota bacterium
CTCGCCCAGCGTCGGGTTCTGCTCGAGGCCTTGCTGCAGTTCCCACCACTTTTTCAGGCCGTCGAGGAATTCGAGCCGGCGCTGGCGGCGGGCGTCCTGCTTTTTCATGAGTTCGAGCTTCGCCTGGTTCTGCTCGCCCAGTCCGCCTGCCGCGAGCGAATCGAGGTCATTCAGCACACGGCCGCGGAAGAAATCAACCAGGGGGCCGTCGCCCGACCGCGGCTGCACCGTGATGAGGAAATCGTACAGCCCCAGCAGCTTCTGGATCACCTCCGCCCGCCTGTCGAGCTTCCACAGCGCCTGCGCGATCTGGTAGCGGGCGAGCAGCGAATGCCGGAAATCCACCTTCTCGAAATCAGCCGATTCCGCCAGCACCGCGTATTCGGTGATGGCGTCCTCGAATCTGCCGGCCCTGAACAGGGCCGACGCCACCTCCTGAATGGCCCGCGCCGCTTCCGGCGCCGCCTCCGGCACCTTCGCGTACCACTCCATGATCCGCCGCCGGTACTGGCCATACAGCTCGAGAGCAGCGTCGATGTTGTTCTCCGTGAACTCCTTCGCGTAGCCCTCCTTCAGCATGCCGGGAATAGTGAGCTCGTCGGCGGCCGGCAGCCTTGCAGGCGGCGGATTGTAGGGCGGCAGTTCCACCACCGGATACAGCACTTCATCGGACCCGCGCAGCAGGAACGCCTGTTCCACGAGGCCCGAGTTCTTCTCGATCGTTTCCAGCCTGGCCCTCAGCTTCTCGGGATCGCCCAAGGGCAGCCCTTCCATGCTTTGCTTCTCCTGCATCTCCACCTTCTCGATGATGCTGTCGACCGTCAGCTCCGCCGTCGTGCGCAGGAACTGGCTGAATCGTTCTTCCTTGAAGGTTTCCTGCTCGTTGATGAGCTTGAAGCCAAACAGGCTCAGCACGACCGTGGGCACGATGATCGCCAGCGTGGCGATGAGGAGAATCCGTGAGCGGGCCGAGAAGTGAGGAGAACGGTGCTTCATAACCTTCCGCCGGATTGCAGGGCATCAAGAAGGCCAAGTTTGGATTATAGGGTGTGCAGTCGGGATATTCAAGGATAATCGAACCGGGAACGCCCGCCACGAACCGCTGGATGAAGCATGCCGCTGGCGTATCAGACAGAGCAAGAAGGCCGTCCCAGGAGAAGAAGGCCACGAACATACGAAGGTTACGAAGAAAAGGAAGATGAAGAGATGAAGAGATGAAGATGAAGGTTTCTCCCGTCATCCCGTCATCCCGTCATCCCGTCATCCCATCATCCCGTCATCCTATCATCCCGTCATCCTATCATCTGATGATTTCCCGTTGATTTGCTTGCGCCTGCCGTTATAATTTGAGCAGCTTCAACAACGCACTCGCACGCAGTCCCGTCAAGGAGTCCGATGCGCTCGATTCCGGCGCTCATCCTGATCACGTGCATCGCGCCGCTCGCGGCGTTCGCCGGGGAAGAGCCCGCGCCGGCCGAGGCCGACGGCGAGGTCATCATCTCCATCCACGCCGACATCATTGAAGGGACGCAAGATGCCTTCGCAGCCGCCGGCAACGTCCGGATCACCTACGAGGGCGTTATCCTGCTGGCCGACCGCGCCCTCGGCTGGTACCCCCGCAAGGAAGCATACGTCGAAGGCAACGTCCGCATGATCACCGCCGACCGCGAGTACACCTGCAACCGCGGGTTCATCAACTGGGAATCTCAGGAGATCGTCTTCGAAGACTTCCTCGTCCGCAGCCGCGACAAGACGAAGGAGCTCACGTGGTACGTGGCCACGCCCCTGGGGATGCGCATCGCCGACGGCACCGTGGTGGCGAAGAACGCCACCGTCAGCAACTGCGACTATGCCGTCCCGCACCAGTACCTGCGCGTGCGCGAGATCGTGATCCGGCCCTCCGGCACGGCCGTCATCAAGGGCGTCAGCTACTATGCCCACGGAGTGCCGCTGCCGCTCTACCTGCCCGCGATGATCATACCGGCGGGGCGGCCCGCCTTGAGCGCCGGCTTCGGCAACTCGTCCCGCTTCGGCACGTACACCAGGCTCTCGGCGGGATTCGACCTGCCCGTCGGCTTCGACGCATTGGGCACGGTGAAGCTCGGCTACTTCTCGAAGCGCGGTCCCGCGTGGGGCGTCGGCGTCGACTACCACACTCCCCTCATCACGCTCGGCCGGGCCGAATACTACACCGTGCCTGACGACCAGGGCAAGGACGTTGACCTCCAGACCCTCGGCACCACCCACCGCTACCGCTACCGGTGGCAGCAGTCGATCGACTCGCCCGCCGGCTGGGAGCTTGATGCCGAGCTGCACAAGTACAGCGACGCCGGCTTCGAGCGTGAATACTTCCGCAGCGACTATTTCAACGACAAGGAGCCGGAGAACCGCGTCTACCTGAAGCACGCGTCGGACAACTGGGCCGGGTTCGTCGAGGCGAAGGTGCGGCTCAACGGCTACCTCGAGCAGACCGAGCACCTGCCGGTGGCCGGGGTCCGCGGGTTCTCGCAGCCGCTGGGGGCGGGCTTCCTGTGGACG
>DATKYA010000426.1:0-22273 GCA_035528775.1 Planctomycetota bacterium
GAACAAGAAGCAGCAGAAAGTGTTTGAGGACGCGCAGCTCCGAATCCGGGAGGCGGAGACGTTCGACGCGTGGTGGGGGGCGGTGTGCTCGGCGGCGAAGGACATGGGCGTGTCGAGGGTGTCGCTGAAGATCGTGAACCACGACGGCACGTCGAAGTTCATGGTATGGGAGCGGGAGGGCGGGGTGGACCCGGAGCGGACGGTGTGTACGACGGTGCCGATCCGGCAGCGGAGTGATCTGCCGGCGCTGCAGGCGCAAGTGGACGTGCCGGTGAACGGATCGCTGGAATCGGCGGGGTTGCGGATGAATTTCTTCAGCCGCCTCATCGACGAGCACAGCGTAGACGGGCTGCTCGACACGGAGAAGCGGCCGCGTGCGGAGGTGCTGGGGCCAGGGGCGTCGGGGGGTAGCGGGCGGGACCGGGCGGCGTGATTCGAGGCTCGCAGGCGTCGGGATTTTCGCGGGGGAGAAGCGGCGGAATGAGGATTGTGTTTGTCCACCAGGATCACTGCCTGTACGGGGCGTCTCGGAGCCTGCTGGCGCTGGTCGAGCAGTTGGTGAAGCGGGGGCATGAGTGTTTCGTGCTGGTGCCGCGGGATGGCCCGCTGCGGGAGGCGCTGGAGACGAGAAGGGTGGAGTATGCGATCACGCCGTGGCGGGGGTGGATGTCGCCCGACCGGTTTTCGCGGCCGCGGCGGTGGATGTCGGCGATGAAGGGATTCATGCTGAACATGAGTTACGTCCGGGGTGCGGCGGGGGCCTGCGGGGGATTCAAGCCGGACCTGGTTCACACGAACAGCTCGCGGACAGCGTTCGGGTCGCTGCTGGCCCGGCGGCTGCATGTGCCGCACACGTGGCATTTCCGGGAGTTCCTGGGCGGCGAGTTCAGCGTGGGGGCCGAGTTCAGCCTGGGGCAGACAGCGAGTTGTGTGTGGATCCGAAGGTCGACGTCGGCCGTGGTGCTGGTGTCGGACGTGCTCCGACAGCAATTCAGCGGGGAGTTTGCGCGGTTGCCGGCGTACGTGGTGCACAACGGGGTGATGTCGTTGGGGGAGATGCAGAAGGCGGTGACGCCGCTGCCGGAGACGGGGCCGCTGACGCTGGCGCTGGTCGGCCGGTTCGACCGCTGGAAGCAGCCGCTGGTGGCGCTGGAGGCGGTGAGGCTGCTGACGGAGCGGGGGCTGGACGTACGGCTGCTGATGGCGGGCGACGGGCTGGACGAAGACGTGCGTGCGGTGCGGGAGTTTGTGGAGTCGCACCGGATGGGCGGGCGAGTGGAGGTGCTGGGTTTTGTGGACGACGTGTCGGGACTGTTCGCGCGGAGCCATGCGCTGCTGATGCCGTCGCGAGGGGACGCATTTGGCCGTGTGACGGCTGAATCGATGGCGTACGGACGGCCGGTGGTAGCGGCGGACTCGGGTGCGAATACCGAGCTGATCGCGGACGGCGTGAACGGCCTGCTGTTCCGCACGGGCGATCCGGAAGACCTGGCGGCGAAAATCCGCCGGCTGATTGAGGACCGACAGTTGCTAACCGAGATGAGCAGGCACGCGGCGGAGACGGCACGGGAGAAGTTCACCACGGAAAAGTACGGCGAGGCAATGGAGAAGATATTCCTGAGCGTGGTGCGGGGGATGCCGGGCACCGGGGGATCGGTGATGCAATGAGGATACTGTTCATCCACCAGGATCACTGCCTGTATGGGGCGTCGCGGAGCCTGCTGGGACTGATCGCGCAACTGACGTTGAAGGGCCACAGCAGTCACGTGCTGCTGCCGCGGGACGGGCCGATCCGGGACGTGCTGGAGCGGCAGGGGATTCCATTCACGATAACGCCGTGGCGCGTGTGGACGACGCCGGACGGCTTCCCGCGAACCCGGGCAGTGCTGTCGGCATGCAAGACGCTGGTGCTGAACCGGTTGTACGTGAAGCGCGCAATGGATGTGTGCAGGGAGTTTCGGCCGGATATCGTTCACACGAACTGCTCGCGGACGCCGTTCGGGTCGATGCTGGCCCGGCGGCTGCGTGTGCCGCACACGTGGCACTTCCGGGAGTTTCCGGCGGGGCCGTACAGTTTCGGGGGGAGGTTCAGTTTCGGGCGGCTGGCGAGTTTTGCGTGGATTCGAGGGACGTCGCGTGCGGTGGTGCTGGTGTCGCACGCGGTGAGGCGGGAGTTTCGACGGTACTTCGGGGCGCTGCCGGTGTACGTGGTTCACGATGGAGTGATGTCGCTGGAAGACATGAAGACGGCGTCGGGAATACCGCTGCCTGCGATGCCGCCGTTCACGCTGGCGCTGGTGGGGCGATTCGACCCGTGCAAGCAGCCGCTGGTGGCGTTGGAAGCGGTGCGGCTGCTGCGCGACATGGGCGCCGACCTCAAGATGCTGGTGGGCGGATGGGGACAACGCGATGACGTGCAGAAGGTGATGTCCTACATTGAGGAGCACGGGCTGGAGTCGCAGGTGGAGCTGATGGGTTTCCTGGAGGACGTGTCGGGGTTGTTCGCGCGGTCGCACGCGATGGTGATGCCGTCGCTGTGCGATGCGTTCGGCAGGGTGACGGCCGAGGCGATGGCGTACGGGAGACCGGTGCTGGGGGCGGCGGCCGGGGCGAACCCGGAGTTGATCACGGATGGGTTCAACGGGTACCTGTTCCGCGCCGGCGACCCGGTCGATCTGGCTGAGAAGATCCGGCTAGTGATGAGGGATCCGGCGGAGCTGCGGCAGATGAGCCGGAACGCGTTGGAGACGGCCAGCGAAAGGTACACCGATGAGCAGTGCGCCGACGCGATGGAGGCCATTTTTCTGAGCGTGCTGCGGGACTACAGGCTGGGAAAGAGGTGATTGCGGGAGATGGAGCACAGGAATATTGCGATCTGCACGACGACGATCTTCCCGATCCGTACGTTCCTGGAGGAGTACCGCGGGAACATAATCGAGTTCGGGCACGAGCACGACGTACGCGTGTACATTGCGGGCGATAACAAAAGCCCGGCGGAGTGCGCGGAGGACGCGGCGTCGGCGTCGCGGGATGGGCTGCAGACGGTGTTCCTGAGCATCGAGGACCAGCGTCAATTCCTGAGGCAGTTCGATGGGCTGGAGGCGATGATCCCGGAGAATTCCGACAACCGGCGCAACGTGGCATACCTGGCGGCGCTGAGTGAGGGGGCGGATCTGGTCATTTCGGTGGACGACGATAATTTTCCGATGCCGGGTGTGGACTTCGTGGGGGAGCACCTGGTGGTGGGGCGCGATGCGCGGTTGCCGGAGGCGGTGGGCCGGGACGGCTGGTACAACCTGTGCGACCTGCTGGTGCCGCACGTGGCGGGGCTGTACGCGCGGGGGTTCCCGTACAAGCGGCGGGCGGACGGTACGAACCGCGTGGGCGGCGAGACCTACGGCACGGTGGGAGTGAACGTGGGCCTGTGGCGCGATGACCCGGACACCGATGCGATCGGCAGGCTGTACGCGAAACCGCACATCGACCGGGCGGACGGGAGAACCGTGCTGCTGGGCAGGGGCGTGCGATGCCCGATCAACACGCAGAACACGGCGGTCTCGCGGGAGGCGATGGCGGCGTATTACTATGTGAGGATGGGCGAGCAGATCAGGGGGATGCGGCTCGACAGGTTCGGGGATATTTTTTCGGGCTATTTCCTGCAGGTGTGCGCGGACGCGGTGGGCGATAGAATCCGCATCGGCACGCCTGTTGCGGACCATCGCCGCAACAGCCATAACCTGCTGGTCGACCTGTACCACGAACTGGCGGGAATAATGATACTGGAGGACATGGCGGAGTTCCTGACGACGGTGGAGCTGCCGGGGGATTCGTATGCGGAAGCCTACGAGGGGCTGTCGCACAGGCTGGAGGAGTTTGCCGACGCGCAGGAGGGATTCGTCTGGGGGCAGGAGACGAGGCAGTACATGCACGGGATCGCCGCGAACATGCGTGCATGGGCGGACGTGGTGGAATCGCTGGTACCGGCGGAAGCGGTGGTGCGGGGTGCGAGAGGGGAGGCACCATGAAGGTTTCGCTGGTGACGACGTGCCTGAACGAGATCGGGTCGCTGGGGAGGTTGCGGCACGATCTCGAGATGCAGACGCGCCACCCGGACGAGGTGGTGATCGTTGACGCGGAGTCGAGCGACGGCACGGTCGGGGCGCTGCGGGAGTGGGCGCGGCAGGACAGCCGTGTGACGGTGATTGTCGAGAAGTGTTCGGTCGCGCGCGGTCGGAATATTGCGATTGCGGCGGCCCGGCACAAGCACATCCTGTCGACCGATCTGGGCGTGCGGCTGGATTCGAAATGGGTGGAGGAGATGATGCGGCCGTTCGAGGACGAGCGTGCCGCTGAGGTGGTGGTGGGATCGTATGCCGTGGATCGTGCGACGGTGGCGAGTGCGGCGGCGCGGGCTGAATTCTACATCGACGGCGACGGCGTGCCGTTCCTGTTCGACGGAGCGGGGCGGGCTGTTCTGCGGAACGGGGTGTTTCCGTCGAACCGATCGGTGGCGTACTTGAGGCGGGTATGGCGCGAGCTGGGCGGGCTGCCGGAGGACCTGACGCGTGCGGCGGACGACTCGGTGTTCGGCCGGCAGATCATGCAAGGGGGCTACCGGGTGGAGTATGCGCCCGGTGCGGTCGTGTACTGGTCGCGGCATCGCCGGCTGCGGGAGTTCTGGAAGGAGCAGCGAATCTACGGCCGGGGGGACGGTGAGGCGGGGATCAAGATGCCGGCGGCGTTCCGGCTGTACCGCAAGCGGCTGGTGCCGCGGTTCATCGTGCCGCTGCTGGTTGGCCTGCGAACGATGACGAAGCAGGTGAAGCTGGGGCGGCTGTGGCGAGCGTTGTACGACGGCGACGTGCTTGCGTGCGCGTACATGCCGATCCTGAGCTTCGGCAACGGGTATGCGTTCGGGAGGGGTTACATCGTCGGGTACGAGTACGGCAGCGAACACTGCCGGGATTGCCGCGCTCGGGTGGCAGGTAGGCAGCCGGTGTGAGGCGAGCCTGAACAGGCGAATGGGGGAATGATTGGCGATGGTGTCGGTGGTGATCCCGGTCTACAATGGGGCGGTCACGCTGCGGCGGTGCTTGAACAGCGTTCTGGCGCAAAACGGGGACCCGATGGAGGTGATCGTGGTCGACGACGGATCGACCGACGGGACCACTGACGTGGCGGCGAGCTATGGATCGCGGATCATCGTACTGGTGCAGGAGAACCAGGGGCAGGCGGCGGCTCGGAATGCAGGACTGTCGGCCGCGACCGGGCAGTACGTGGCATTCCTGGACGCGGACGACTATTGGCTGCCGGGGTTCCTGCGGACTACCACCGGATTTCTGGACGCGCACCCGGAAGCGTCGGCGGTGAGCGTGGGGCAGTTGATCAAGGTGTGGGGGAAGCCCCCGCGCATCAGGCCGCGCGTGCTCGCGTCGCGTGGCGAGGCCGTGCAGCCGTGCGTGCTGGATGATTTTTTCGCGTTCTGGGCGAGGCACGATCACATCAGGACCGGTTCGGCAATGATGCGGCGAGAGGTGATCGAGCGCGCGGGCTACCAGCGGCCCGACCTGCGGCTGTGCGAGGACCTGGAATACTGGGGCTACCTGGCGACGTTCGGGGCGTGGGGGTTCATCCCGGAGGTGCTGTTTGTGAGCGACGGGAGCGCGGCTGCAGCATCGACGGGATGGCTGAGGAAGTACGTCGCGCGGGGGCGGGTGTGTCCGACCGTGGAGCAGTGGCAGGAACGGATCGTTCCGCGGCTGCAGGACCGTGACTGGCAGGGATTCAGGCGAGTGCGGGGCAGGATTGCTGCCACGTTTGCCCACGCGAAGATCCTGGCGGGCGACGACTTGGCGGCATTGCGGATCGTCAGGCGGTACGGGAGCGAGTTCGCGCGGCGGCTGAACACTCGCCTGATGCTGTACGGTGCGGCGGGGCGACCGGCGGAATGGAAGATCGCATGCCGGATGCTGCGGCTGCGCGAGCGGGCGAAGTCGGTGCTGATCTGGCTGTCGTGCGTGCTGGGCAGGCGCGACGGGCAGTGGTTCTGAACGGGGCAGACGGAATGGCCCTGGGTTGGCGCAGAAGGTATTGAGGAGGAAGATGGGAAGCGGGGTGCGGACATTCATGCACCGAAACAAGCAGGGCATGGTGCCTGTGCTCCTGTGGCTGTTTGCCATGGGGATCGTCGTCCGGATGACGATCTTCGTGCGGCAGCGTTCGTCGAGCGAGTTCACGGAGGTAGACACGAACGCGCTGGTGGAGATAGTGCTGGTGGGGCTGACGGCGGCGGTGCTGCTGTTTGCGCCCCGGGCGAGGTCGGTGTGGAAGGTGTTGTGGCGGACGTCCGGCGGGCTGCTGGTGGCGTACTATGTGCTGTGTGCAGCGACGGCGCTGTGGTCGCCGCTGCCGGATTACTCGCTGTTTCGTGCGGTGGAGACGCTGAGCCAGTATGTGGCGGTGGTGGTGGCGCTGTCGTACTGTGCGAGCTTCGAGGCGGCGGAGAAGCGCGTGCTGGCGGTGTCGGTGGTGGCGGTGGTGCTGGGGCTGATCTCGACGCTGCAGATGGCGGGATTCGCGGTGTCGCTGGACGCGCTGCACACGAATTCGTATACGGCGTCGGCGGCGGTGCTGTGCTGCTATTGTGCGGGCGAGTTGGCCGCGGCCCGGGGGAAGCGGGGGCGCATGCTGAGGTTGTTCGGGCTGGCCGGGCTTGCCGCGGTGGTGGCGGGGACGAGCAGTGCGAGCATCATCGCCACGCTGTGCGGGGGGCTGGTCGGGTTTACCATGTCGCGGCGGTACGGCGTGTTGCTGTCAGCCCTGGCGGTGTTCGCCATGGTGACGGCCTACATGCTGGCAGGCGACGTGATCGAAGGCATTGTGTTCCCGGGCAAGACGGACCAGCAAATCCGGACGATGACCGGGCGGACGCAGTTGTGGGAGGCGTACGCGGAGGAGATCAAGGAGAATCCGCTGCTGGGCAAGGGGTTTGGGGTGGGGCCGAGGTTGTCGACGTTCCGGTACACGACGAACGCACACAACTCGATTTTCGCGGTGCTGCTGAGTGCAGGCGCGGTGGGGATGGCGGTTGCGGCGGCGGGAGGCCTGAAACTGTGGCGGGAGGTGCGGTACTGCATGCGGGTGCGGCGGCCGGGAGGAGCGGGATGCGCAGCGGCGATGACTGCCGCGGTGGTGAACAGCATGGGGCTGCCGATCATCGGCGAGTCGTGGATGGTTCCGAGCCTGGTGGTTGCGTGCGTGCTGGGGCTGCACCTGCTGTTTGTGCTGACCGGCGCGCCATCTGATGCGGCACCGGTGCATCAGGCCGCAGAGGCGGGAACGACGCAGGATCACGACAAACCGGGGACGGTACACCATGGGCATTAGGAGGCGGGGCATCCGGGATGCGTCGATCACCTACTTGGCACGGTCGTTCCTGGACTATCGCGTTCCGGTCTACCGGGCGCTGGATGAACTGGTGAACGGGCGGCTGCACGTGATCTATTCGACGTTGTGGACGCTGGAGCGGGTGCAGGCGAAGCTGAAGTCGGTGCTGGGGAGCCGGGCGGTCGGTTTGTCGGGCGAGCGGAGCATCGGCTCGCACCGGCCCTCGCAGGGGATGGCGAACAGCTCGTTGTGCATCACGTATCAACCGGGGTTGATGTCGGCGATTGCGCGCACGAAGCCGGACATCCTGGTGAGCGACGAGCTGTTCAAGTGGACGCTGGCGGGGATCGCGTACCGGCTGCGGCATCGAGTGCCGCTGGTGGTGTGCTACGAGCGGACGTTTCACACCGAGCGGAACTCCCAATGGTACCGTGTGGCGTACCGGCGGTTGGCACTGAAGCTGGTGGACAGCGTGTGCTGCGACGGACGGCTGTGCGCGGAGTACGTGCGGTGGCTGGGGATGCCGTCGTCGCGGATAACCACGGGGCACATGGCAGCGGACATCGACGGGCTACGGGAGCGGGTGGATGCGGTGAACGACGATGACCGGGAGGCGCTGCGACGGCGCATCGACACGAATGGTCTGATCTTCCTGTACGTGGGGCAGCTCATCGTGCGGAAGGGAGTGGCGGAACTGCTGGCGGGCTGGGCGCGGCTGGAGCGTGCGGCGCCCGATTCAGGCAGCCTGATCATCATAGGCGACGGGACGGCCAGGGATGAGCTCCGCGGCGTCGCAGACAGGCTGGGCGTGCGGAACGTGCGATTTGTCGGGGCGGTTGACTACGACAGGATCGCGCCGTACTACGCGGCGGCGGACGTGTTCGTGATGCCGACGTTGGAGGACAACTGGAGCCTGGTGGTGCCGGAGGCGATGGCGTGCGGACTGCCCATCCTGTGCTCGAAGTACAACGGCTGCTGGCCCGAGCTGGTACACACGGGCGGGAACGGGCGGGTGTTTGACCCGTTGGATTCGGCGGACGTGTTCCGGGCGCTGGAATGGTGCCTGGCAAACCGGGACCGGCTGCCGCAGATGGGGCGGAATTCGCAAGTCATCGTCGGCGATCACAGCCCGCAGCGTGCGGCGGAGGCAATCCTGCGCGCGTGCAGGCTGTCGCTGCGCGGGCGAGCGAGGTGAGTGATGGGGCTGGTCGAGATGGTCGTGCCGAGATTCCGGGTGCTGGACCGCGAAATGGCGGTGCGCGAGGAGTTCCGGGCGCTGCCGAAAGCGGTTCGCGACCAGCGGCGGCTGGAGCGGCTGAATGATCGCTGGTGTGCAGCGGTACACGGATCCCGGTACTACGCGGTGCTCGCGAAGAAACTGGGGCTGCCGGAGCTGTTCGAATCGCTGGATGAATTCAGGGAGCTGGTACCGGTGACGCCACGGCAGGCATTGCGGGACAGGCCTGATGACTTCCGGCTGCCGGGGCATCGGCGGGGGAAGTGGATGACGACCGGGGGCTCGACGGGTGTGCCCACGCGGGTTTTCTGGGGGCTGGATGGCCACCTGGAGAGCCTGCGGGACCAGTACTGGGCGCGGTCGTGGTGGGGCGTGGGCGTGTTTGACCGGCAGGCGATGCTGTGGGGGCACGCGAGCTCGCACGGGGGCGGCCTGCCGGGCGCGTGCGGCAGGATGATGGTGCCGGTAATCGACAGGCTACGGGGAAGGATCAGGTTCAATGCATATCAGCTCGACCGGGAATCGCTGCGTACGTATTTCGATCGGATCGTGCGGTTCCGGCCGGTATCGCTGTATGCATATGGGTCGGCGGCGCACCTGCTGGCGGTCGCCAACCGGGGAAGGGCCGGGCCTGATTCGCTGAAGGTTGCATTCCTGGCGGCGGAGCCGGTCCAGGAGATGTTCAGGGAATCGATCGGCGAGGTGTTCGGCTGCCCGTGTGCGGGTGAGTACGGCAGCATCGACTGCGGCATGATCGCCTACGAGCATCCGGAGGGGAAGTCCAGGGTTTTCGAGCGCTCCGTGATCGTGGAGACGGTGCTGCGGGAGGGGGGATACGAGATACTGGTGACGCAACTGCGCGACACGGGGTTTCCGCTGTTCCGGTACGAGATCGGCGACATGACGCCGATGCCGCTGAGCTGTGCGGCAGACGGAGGCGAGGTGCTGGAAGCAGTGAGCGGGCGCAGCTACGACATGCTGCGATCGCCGACGGGGGCCGTGTGCTATGGCGGGATGGTGACGCAGATCCTGAAACAGCTCGCGGACGTGGCACTGTTTACTGTACGGCAGGGGCCGGACTACGGCCTGTCGATCCTGATCCAGACGGTTTCGGGCAACGACATCGGTGTGGAAGGCAGACGGTACGTGGCGAGCGAGGTGGCAAAGCTCCTGCCGGGGGTGCGAGTGGAGATCAGCCAGGTGCCGGCACTGGACCGAACCCCGGCGGGCAAGCACCGGTGGATCACGTCGGAGGCCGGGGTGCAGCCGAGCAACGGGAAGCCGTCTGACGCGCGATGAGCGGTGTCGCACCGGACGGATGACGAATGCGGGAGGGGGAGGCCCGAGGGCGTAGGGAGGACGCGGCGAATTCGATGCGCGTGCTGATTGTTCACAACGACTATGCGAAGCCGAGCGGGGAGGAGCACGCTGTCCGGGCGATCGCGGGGCTGCTAACGGAGCGGGGCCACGATGTGGCGTGGTTCAGGAAGTCGTCGGCCGGGCTGGATTCGCTTGCTGACCGGGTGCGAGCGTTCTTCTCGGGAATCTACAGCATCGCGGCGCGGCGCGAGATGGCGGAGTTGCTGGATCATCGGCGAGTAGACTTGGTGCAGGTGCAGAACCTGTATCCGCTGATCTCGCCATCGGTGCTGGGGCTGTGCCGGAAGCGAGGGCTGCCCGTGGTGATGCGCTGCCCGAACTACCGGCTGTTCTGCTCGACGGGCCTGCACGTGTGGCGGGGAGGAATCTGCGAGCGCTGCCTGTACGGCAGGCACTGGTGGTGCGTTCTGCGGAATTGCGCCGAGGGCGTGATGAAAAGCACGGGCTACGCGATCCGCAGTACAGTGGCGAGTGCCGCGCGGATGGTCGTGGGCAACGTGGACGTGTTCATCGTGCTGTCGGAATTCCAGAAACGGCGGTTCGCGGCGGGGGGGATACCGGAGGAGCGAATCGCAGTGGTGCCGAACATCGTGGACACGGCGGGGTTGCCCGATCGATCAGATGCGGGACACGTGGTGGGCTTCGTGGGGAGATTGAGCCCGGAGAAGGGTGTGCGGCAGTTCATCGAGGCGGCACGCCTTCTGCGGGAGTACCGTTTTGCGGTGGCGGGGGATATTTCCGACATGCCGGGCGTCGCCCGGGGGGCACCGGCGAATGTGAGGTTCCTGGGGTTCCTGTCGGGCGGCGAGCTGCGGGAGTTCTACGCGAACGCGCGGATCATCGTTGTGCCGAGCCTGTGGTACGAGGGATTTCCGAACGCCCTCGGGACGGCCATGGGAATGGGCAAGGCGGTGGTGGCCTCGCGGCTGGGAGCGCTGCCGGAGATCGTGGACGACGGCAGAACGGGCCTGCTGTTCGAGGCCGGGCGCGTGGATGACTTGGCGGAGAAGATCGACTGGCTGTGGAAGCGGCCGGAGCTGTGTAGTGCGATGGGGCAGGCTGCGAGGGAGAAGGTAGCGCGCGAGTATTCGCCCGGCGTGTGCTACGGCAGGCTGATACGCGTGTATGAAAAGGCAACAAGGTTGGCGGAAATGAGGGGTAGTCGGAGGTAACGGGCACGTTGAGGCGTACCATCACAGGGAGGGATCCGTGCGGGGGAAATCAACCGGGTCAAAGATCATTCTGGGGGTCCGTTTTGACCTTATCGAATGCAGGCGAGCATTCGAGATCATCAACCGATGGCGTACCGAGGGCCAGCGGCGGTATGTGACGATCACGAATCCACACTCGGTGATGCTGTGCAGGCGAGACCGGGCGATGCGGAAAGCAACACTGTCGGCGGGGCTGACGCTACCGGACGGGGTGGGGATTGTGCTGGCGGCGCGGCTGCTGGGCTATGAGAATGCGGGACGCGTTACCGGGCCGGAGTTCATGCTGCGGTGCTGCGACTGGGGCCGGGAGCACGGGTATCGCCATTACCTGTACGGAGGCGGGGAGGGCGTTGCGGAGAAGCTGGCGGCGCGGCTGTCCGATGCATTTCCCGGCATGACAATCGCGGGTTACGATTGTCCCCCGTTCCGGGCATTGTCCGACAAGGAAGATGCAGGGGTTGTGGGGCGGATAAACGCGGCGTCGCCGGACATCGTGTGGGTGGGACTGGGTGCGCCCAAGCAGGAGAAATGGATGGCCGCCCACGTGGGGCGCGTGCGGGCGACGGCGATGATCGGTGTGGGTGCGGCGTTCGACTTCCACGCGGGAATCGTGAAGTGGGCGCCCGCCTGGATACGCAATGCAGGCATGGAGTGGCTGTATCGTCTGATCAAGGAGCCGCGGAGGATGTGGCGGCGGAACCTGGACGGCCCGCTGTTCATGATGCGGGTGATCTGGCAGCGCGTGGTTCGCGCGTTCCGCGTCTATCTTGCGGGGCGACGCGCGGGAGAGGAGGAATACGATTCGTGAAACGATTCGGCAGCGTGATCAGGGTACGACCGGAAAGGCTCGAGGAGTACCGCCGGCTGCACGCGAGCGTCTGGCCCGCCGTGCTGGAAACCATCCGCACATGCAACATCCGCAATTACTCGATCTTCTGCCGCGACGGAACGCTGTTCAGCTACTACGAGTACATCGGTGACGACTTCGACGCCGACATGGCCCGAATGAAGCAGGATCCGGTGACCCAGGAATGGTGGGGGCTGACCGATCCGTGCCAGCAGCCGGTGGAAACGGCGGGTGCCGGGGACTGGTGGGCGCCGATGGCAGAGGTGTTTCATGCAGACTGACAGAAGGGGGACTATGCAGGCCAATGGCGTGAAGATAAGCCTGCGCAAGGGCGGGCGATTCGCTCGAAGACTCGCGAAGCCCGCCCCTACAACGGCCAGACATCCCATCTTCATGTCATTGGGCTACAGGGGAGATGGGGTGATGGGGTGAAGGAATGAGGGGTCGGAACGGATACTGGGATGCGCTGGTGATAACGGCCTCGAACGAGGAGCAGGCCGCCGGCTACCAGTGCGCGATCGAGCGGCGGCGGGCGCTGGATCTGCTAGGGGATTTCAGCGAGGTGCTCGTCGTGCCGGACCCGCAGGGGCGCCGGATCGGGAGCGGCGGAAGCACGATCCTGGCGTTGGCGGAGGTGGGGTCGCGGTTCCTGCTGCACGGGGCCGCGGCCCACGGGCACACGGCTGAGCAGCGGCTGCGGTCGGTGCTGGCGGGGAGGCGGGTGCTGGTGATCCACGCGGGGGGCGACTCGCGGCGCGTGCCCGCGTACGCCACGTGCGGGAAGGCGTTCATCCCGGTGCCCGGACTGCAAGACTCGGCGGAACCGCTGGCACTGCTCGACCGGCAACTGCAGGTGTATCAGGGCATTCCGGCTCCGAGCGACGGAAGCGGGCAGGTGGTGGTGGCGTCGGGGGACGTGCTCGTGCTGGTGGATCCGTGCGAGCTGGACCTGACGGGGTGCGGAGTGGTGGGCACCTGCTGCAGGGCGACGCCGGCGCAGGCGAGCGCGCACGGGGTGTTCTGCATCAGCGGCGACGGCTGCGTGCAGATGTTCCTGCAGAAACCGACGGAGGAGCAGCAGCGGCTGAAGGGTGCGATCGATGCACTGGGGAGGTCGCTGCTGGACGTGGGCGTGTTGGGATTCGACGAGCAGTCGTCGGCGAGGCTGTTGGCGGTGGCGGAATACGATGTGCGAATGACAGCTTCCGGGCCGCGGGTGGCGGCCGAATCGGAGGCGGGCGGTTTGCCGGGGCCGGTGTCGCAGGCGATCTGGACGCACGGGCTGGACATCTACCGCGAGATCGCGTGCGCGCTGGGCGAGCGGGCAAACTGGCGCCATTACGTGGAGCAGGTGCGAACGGCAGGGTCGAAGCTTCCGGGGCAGGCGCTGCAGGTTCTGTTCGACCAGTTGCATCCGCTGCCGTTCCGGACGCGGCTGCTGTCGCACTGCCGGTTCCTGCATTTCGGGACGTCGCGGCACGTGATCGATTCGGGCCGGAGCCTGATGGAAGCGTTCACCGCGGAGCCGGGGGAGGCGGAGCCGGTGATGGTGAATTGCGTCGTCGACGGCGGCTGCGTGTTGGGATCGAACTGCTGGGTGGAGAGCTGCATGATCGGGGCCGATGTTCGGCTGGATGGCCACAACGTGCTGGTGGGAGTGAAGGTGGACCGGCCGTTGCGGCTGGCCGAGGGCGTGGTGCTGGACGTTGTGCCGGCGAGGGGCATCGAGGTGAACGGCCGCGTGATGGGAGCGGAGGCGCGATTTGTTCGTATTTACGGCGTGAACGACAGCTTCAAGGGGAGCGTGCTGCGCGAGGGGGCGACCTACCTGAACAGGCCGATCGAGCAGTGGCTGGATGCGGTGCAGGCGAAGCCGGATGAGTTGTGGGATTCGCAGGTGGATGCGGCGGAGCGATCGCTGTGGAACGCGAAACTGTTTCCGCTGGTGCAGCACCAGCGGCAGGTGTACGACTGGCTGTGGATGCAGGAGCCGGAAAGCGCGACGCCGGAGCAGCGGCACGCGTGGATGGCGGCGCCGAGATTCAGCGTGGCGGAGATGGCGGGGCTGGTGGACCACGACGCGGAGAGCAGGAACCGCCGGCGGCTGTGCCTGCAGGGGATGAGCAGGTCGCTGGCGCGGATCACGGCGCCGGAGTCGCGGTTTTCGGCGAAGGACCTCGCCCGGTGGCTGGCCGAGGCCGATGACCCGGCGGGGATTGTGGTGCAGTTGGTCGGGCGTGCGGCGGAGTGCAGGCGGAGCGCGGTGGGAGGCTCGGCGGGTGATCGGGCCGGGATGCTGGAATCGGTTCGCGTGCTGCATTCACTTGGCTCCGCGCTGGAAAATGCCGAGGTGATACGGCGGATCGATACCGGACGCATCGTGCCGCTGGTTGAGGGCGACTTGCGGGAGGTGGCCGGCGAGCGGCGACATGGCCGGTCGGTCGGTGCCGGCGAGGCGATGGTCGACCCGGCCGCGCTGAAGTCGCTGGCGTTTTCGCTGATCGCGGAAACGATGGACGTGGGCGGTGAGGAAGACGGGGAACATACGGAGCCCCCGCGAATCCTGCTGCGGCCCGACGAGATCGTGTGGGCGCGGTCGCCTGCGCGCCTGGACTTGGCAGGCGGCTGGTCCGACACGCCCCCGTACACACTGGAGCACGGCGGGCACGTGGTAAACACCGCGGTCTGCCTGAACGGCCAGCAGCCGATTCACGCGTACGTGAGGCCCATGAAGGAGCGCGTGATCAGGATCGGCTCGATTGACCTGGGCTCGCGGATCGAGGTGAAAAGCCTGGACGAGCTGCTGGACTATCGCGTTGCGACGAGCGATTTCGCGCTGGTGAAGGCGTCGCTGGCACTGATGGGGTTCTCGCCGGAGATCGCCTCGTGGGCCAGGGGCACAACGCTGGAGCGCATGTTGCGAGAGGCGGGGTCGGGCCTGGAGATCTCGACGTTGTGCGCGATTCCGAAGGGGTCGGGCCTGGGGACGAGCAGCATCCTGGGGGGCACGGTGCTGGCGGCGCTAGCCAGGGCGCTCGGGCGCACGCTGGAGCGACGGCAGTTGTTCCACGCCGTGCTGCGGCTGGAACAGATGCTGACGACGGGTGGCGGCTGGCAGGACCAGGTGGGCGGAATTCTGCCGGGAACGAAGTACACGATCACCCAGCCGGGGATGTATCCGGATCCCGTGTCGTACTTTGTGCCGTCCGACGTGCTGTGCCCGGCGCTGAACAGGGGCTCTACGCTGCTGTACTACACGGGAATCACGCGCGTGGCGAAGAACATCCTGCAGCAGGTGGTGGGGCGATACCTCGACCGCGACCGGAGCGCGCTGCGGACGCTGGAGCGGATCGGCGCGCTGGCGGACGAGACGCGGGACGCCCTGTGCATGAAGGACGGCCAGGGGTTCGGGGAGCTGGTCGACTGCGCGTGGCGGCTGAACAAGCGGCTTGACCCGAACAGCAGTTGCCCCCAGGTGGAGAGCCTGCTGGACCGAATCCGACCTCACATCTGGGGGGCGAAGCTGCTTGGCGCCGGAGGCGGGGGATTCCTGCTGATCGTGTGCAAGAGCGCGGGCGATGCGGCCCGCGTGCGGAATCTGCTGACCGATGAATCGATCAACGATCGGGCGCGGTTCTTCGAGTTCAACGTCAGCAACGAAGGACTGGTGGTGACCACGTCGTGAACGAGATGACCACGGACTATGCACGAAACTGCGTGACCATTGCGGCACCGTGCGTTGGTTTCAGGCAGAGCTCGAAAACCTGATGGAGGCTGGTGATGACGCCGCGAGTGAGCATTGGGATGCCTGTCTACAATGGGGAACGTTACCTCGATGAGGTGCTGAGGAGCATCCTGGCCCAGGACTACACGGACTTCGAGCTGATAATCTCCAACAACGCATCCACGGACGGCACGGAGGCGATATGCCGGGAGGCCGCGCGTGGGGATAGCCGCGTTCGATACTATCGGAACGCGACGAACCTGGGGGCGGCGTTCAACTACAACCGCGTGTTCGAGTTGAGCAGCGGGAGGTACTTCAAATGGGCGGCCCACGACGACCTGTGGGAGCCAACGCTGCTGCGGCGGTGCGTGGAAGTGCTCGATGCCGCCCCGGATGACGTAGTGCTGTGCTATCCGAAGACGATCCAGATCGACGAGACGGGAGCACACATCGGGAGCTACGATGACCGGATGGACATCCGCCTGAGGCAGCCGCATCGCAGGCTACAGTACCTGCTGAAGAACCTGCAGATGTGCAACGCGGTGTTTGGGCTGATGCGGAGGGAGGAGCTGGGTTCAACGCGGCTGATCGGTAGATACGTGGCGTCGGACATGGTGCTGCTGGCGGAGCTGTCGTTGCTGGGGCAGTTCTGGGAGGTGCCTGAGGAGTTGTTTTTGCGGCGGCGGCATGCGGGTGCGTCGTGCTTTGCCAACCGGACGGCTCCCTCGCTGACGGAATGGTTCGACCCTGCAAAGAGGGGACGCTCGGTGGTTCCCATGCTGCGGATGTTCGGCGAGCACATGAAGGCCATGGGCCGGGCGCCGCTGACGACGGGGGAGCGACTGCGATGCTACCGCGTAGTCATGAAGCACTGGCTGCCGAAGTGGCGGGCGGTAGCCGGCGAGATCAAGCGGGCGCTGTTGTGGCGGTTGAGCGTGGTGCCGATTCATTGACGGGGCCGCGCGATGAAGTACCGCGATGAAGTACATGGTGTGCGGCGTGAAACGGCTTGCGGCGACGGACGCGCCGCGGCGCCGCACGCGCGGAACAATGATCACGGATCACCCATCAGGAACTGAGGCAGCATGAACCTTGAATGGCTTCGGGAAATCTGGCAGTACCGGGAGTTGTTCTACTTCCTGGTCTGGCGCGACGTGAAGGTGCGGTACAAGCAGACGGTGCTGGGGGCGGCGTGGGCGGTGATCCAGCCGTTCTTCTCGATGGTGGTGTTTACGTTGTTCTTCCAGCGGCTGGCGAACATGCCAAGCGACGGGATTCCGTACCCGATCTTCTCGTACAGCGCCCTGATCCCGTGGACGTATTTCTCCACGGCGATCTCGACGGCGGGCAACAGCCTGGTGGCAAACAGCAACCTGCTGACGAAGGTGTATTTTCCACGGGTGGCGGTACCGGCGTCATCGGCGTTTGGCGGCATCGTCGATTTCAGCATCGCGTCGGTCGTTTTGCTGGCGATCATGGCCTACTATCGGTTCTCCCCGCAGTGGAGCCTGCTGCTGTGGCCCGTGCTGGTGGTTCCGTTGGTGGTGCTGGCACTGGGAGTTGGGATGTTCATGGCGGCCCTGAACGTACGGTACCGCGACATCCGCTACGCGCTGCCGTTCTTCGTCCAGATCTGGCTGTTCGTCACACCGATCATCTACCCCACGAGCATCATCCCGGAGAAGTTCCGGGTGCTGATGTTCCTGAACCCGCTGGCGGGGATCATTGAGGGATTCCGCGCGTGCGTGTTCCCGCAACGCGAGATAAACTGGGCGCTGCTGAGTGTGTCGATCGTGACCACGGTGGTCATATTCATCGTGGGGGCGCTGTACTTCAGGAAGACGGAACGGACGTTTGCGGATATCGTGTGAGAGTGTGCACGAATTCCTTGATGCAACGGAGTGGTTATGGCGGCTGCGATCATAGTAGACAAGCTGTGGAAGCAGTACCGGATCGAGGGGATCCACCGGACGAGCACGTTCCGGGAGGCGATAGTGGCCATGGCGAAGCGGCCGTTCCAGAAGCGCAAGCCGAAGGAGGCCATCTGGGCGCTGAAGAACATCTCGCTGGAGGTGGAGGAAGGCGAGGTGGTGGGGATTATCGGCCGCAACGGTGCCGGCAAGAGCACGCTGCTGAAAATCCTGTCCCGGATCACCTATCCCACCATGGGGACGTTCAAGGTGCGCGGGCGGGTGGCCTCACTGCTTGAGGTGGGGACGGGCTTCCACTGGGAATTGACCGGCCGCGAGAACATCTACCTGAACGGGTCGATCCTGGGGATGAAGAAGCGCGAGATCGACGCGAAGCTGGACGCGATCATCTCGTTCGGGGGCGTGGAGAAGTTCATCGAGACGCCGATCAAGCGCTATTCGTCGGGAATGCGGCTGCGATTGGGGTTTGCCGTGGCTGCCCACCTCGACCCCGACGTGCTGCTGGTGGACGAGGTGCTGGCGGTGGGGGACATCGATTTCCAGAAAAAATGCCTGTCTGCGATGGACGACATGCGCACGGGCGGCCGGACCGTGCTGTTCGTATCGCACAACATGGCGGCCATCGAGAATCTGTGTCCGCGGACGATCTGCGTGGACAATGGCGAGGTGCGGGAGGACGGCGACAGCAAGGAGGTAATCAAGAACTACCTGGCGACGTTTGCCGGCGCGGGGCAGAGCAGCATGAATCTGCGGCACATCAAGCCGCGTCACGGTTCCGGGGAAATCCGCTATACCGGGATCGAGTTCATCGCGCCGGACGGCGGGCCGCACCCCGTGATCCGCAGCGGCGACAGCCTCACCATACGATTCCATTACGAAGCTATGAGCCGGGCGAAGACGCCGCACTTCGGCTTGCAGATTTCCACCGACCTGGGGACCAAGGTGACCACGATGAGCACGTGGGCGTGCGGTGTGCCGATCCCCGAATTGCCCCCGGGCGAGGGCTGCATCGACCTCGATATCGACCTGCTGAACCTGATGCCGGGGCGATACTACCTGACGCTGTGGATCAAGACAACCACCGACGTGACCTACGATCAGCTCGATCACTGCCTCACGATGGACGTGGAGGCGTCGGACTACTACGGGTCGGGCAAGGGGATCGATGGCCGGTTCGGGCTGGTGTTTATGCCGTGCTCGTGGGAATTGCACGACCGGCGGATCCGCATGAATGGGGAGGTGTGAGGAGGGCGTTCGTGAGTCGGGTGCAGATTAGCCCGGAACCGCCGGAGCGGGGTGGAGGATCGCGGTGAAGATCGCATTTGTCAGCCAGCCGTGGAATCGCCTGGTTCCGCCGGTTCAGACGGGTTCGGCAGCGATCTGGACATATGAGGTGGCGCGGCGTCTGGCGCCATCGTACGACGTGATGATCTACTCCCGCGGGGGAAGGTCTGACCCTGCCAATGCGTCCAGGAGCCGGGTGCAGTTCAGGTATTTCTGGCTTGGCCCGGACGTGCGCGTGGAAAAACTGCTTGACCGGGTGGCCAGGGTGCGGGGGCCGCGCCTGCCGTCGATGGCGCGGTGGTACTACTACCTCGGGTACATCCTGCGCGTGGCGCTGGACCTGCGACAGCAGAACTGCGACGTGGTGCACGTGCACAATTTCTCGCAGTTCGTGCCGGTCATCAGGGCGTTCAACCCGACCGTGAAGATCGTGCTCCATATGCACTGCGAATGGCTAACGCAATTCGACCGGCGCGCCATAACGCGGCGTTTGCAGAAGACGGACCGGATCCTCGGGTGCAGCGAGTACATTACGGAGAAGATCCGGCAGTGCTACGGGCAATTCGCCCACAGGTGCGGCACGGTGTTGAACGGGGTGGACGTGGGCCGGTTCGGCGAGGAGAGGCGGCGGAAACGCGCGGGACGCAGAGACGGCCGGATCCTGTTTGTCGGCCGGATCTCGCCCGAGAAGGGGTTGCACGTGCTGTTGGAGGCGTTTGCACTGGTGCAGAAGGAGCGGCCGGAGGCGGCGCTGGAAGTGATTGGCTCGTTCGCGCCTCTGCCATCGGAGATGTTGAACTCGCTGACGAACGATCCCCGCGGGGCGAGCCTCCACGAGCTGGGGAAGATCGACTACGCCGAGTACTTGCAGGAGCGGCTCACGCCCGAGACGATCGACTTCATCCGTTTTGTCGGGGCCATCCCGCACGATGACCTGGTGAGCCGATATGCAGACGCCGACCTGTTTGTGAGCCCGGCGCTGTCGGACGCATTCCCGCTGACAGTCGCGGAGGCGATGGCCAGCGGTGTGCCGGTAGTAGCGACGCGGGTGGGGGGAGTGCCGGAGGCCGTGGTGGAGAACGAGACGGGCGTGCTGGTTGAGCCCGGCGATCCGGCGGCCATGGCCCGGGAGGTGTGCAGGCTGCTTGGCGATCGCAAGCTGCTGGAATCGATGGGCAAGGCTGCCCGCGAGCGAGCCATCGAGCGTTTTTCATGGGACAGGATAGTTGAGAGCCTGGTCGAGCAGTACTGCAGCTTGTGAGGGGAAGATGGTGAGGCGCGCCGTCAAGAATGCCCTGAGATCGATTCACGGGAAGCTGTTGAGGCGCATTGCCCGCATTGCGGGCGAAGAACTCCCTCGGCCCGCGGTGGTGTTCTCTCCGCATTTCGACGACGAGACGCTGGGCTGCGGGGGCACGATCATCCTGAAGCGGCGGGCAGGAGCCGACGTCGGCGTCGTTTTCATGACAGACGGATGCCGCTCGCATGCCAAACTGATACCAGCTCGCGAGCTGGCTGCGCTGCGGCGGCAGGAGGGCCTGGCGGCGTGCCGGGCACTTGGCGTGGCGGAAGACAGGGTGGTGCTGCTTGGCCACAAGGAGACACGGCTGTCGGAATGCGCCGATGAGGCGGTGCGGACGGTTCATGAAGTACTGGAGCGGTGCCGACCGGCCGAGGTGTTCGTTCCGTATCACGACGATGGGAACGTCGACCACGTTGCCACGAACCGGATCGTGATGGCCGCGCTTGCCTTGTGGGGCGGGATGGTGGCGGTGAACGAGTATCCGATCTGGTTCTGGAATCAATGGCCGTGGGTGCGGCTCCCGCTGGGCCATTATCGCTGGGCGATGGCGATGGCGATGGCGAGGCGGAGCGTACGGTCGTGGTTCGGCGTTCGGCTGCTGCGCGAGTTTCGATGGGCGGTACCGGTGGGCGAGGTGCTGGATGGCAAGCGGGCGGCTCTCGACTGCCACAAGACGCAAATGACGCGGCACACCGGAAAGCCGGATTGGCCGGTGCTCGGCGACGTTGGCGGGGGGGAATTCCTGGAAAGCTTCTTCCTTCCGTACGAGGTGTTTCATCGAGGACGATGTGAAGGTTCAGAGCGATGCAACTGCCGACGGGGCTCATCAGGGGTTTCATCAAGTCGTACAAGTGCCGGCTGAGCGTGATATGCCGGCTGAGCGTGTTATTGGCGGTGACCGGGGGCATGCTGCTGTGCTGGTCGCGGTTGAGCCTGCGGATGGTGTGGATGGCACCGATGGCGAGAACCTATGCCAGGCGGGCGGGGGATTTCACCGTGAATGTGTCGGGAGTGCTGTCGCTGCTGGCGCGGACGGCTCGCTACCGGCTGAACGACGGCGACTGGGCGCCGGTCGGCCGGGGGGCGCCGCGGGCGAAAGCGCCATTCTTCGTGATCGAGCTCGACGCTCGCCGGCTGGAGCCCGGGGTGAACCACGTAACCATCGAGGCCTGCGCCTACGGGCAATGGCGGCCGCAGGTGACCAGGGTACAGGTGAACTACGATCCCTCTCCCGTGCGTCTCCCGGTGACCGCCGATTGGAGGGATGGGCAGCTCGACATCGAGGAAGGCTACTGGGAGACGTTGGATGCGGGCGGCGAGCGGCTGGTGCGGCCCAAACCCGGCTACGAGGAGTACGACCGCATAGCGGTGGTGGCGGGCGCGTTCGCGGGGGGCCGCAGCGTACAGGCGGAGATGACGTTCCGAGGAGCCGTCGGCAAGCGTCCGTTCGGGTTTGGCGTGCTCTCGCTGTGGGGCGGGCGCCCGGACGAGCCGGGCGTGGCACTGCGCCGCGGGTGGCTGTACGGCGCTGCCTGGTTCTATTCGCCCAAGCATGGCGTAGGCAGCCAATTCTCGCGGAAGCATGGCAGCCAGGATGCGGTGACGCTCGAGCAGTTCCGGGACTACCCGGTGCGGCCGGGAGTCCGATACATGGTGTACGTTGAAGTCCGGCCGCGGCTGGACGTGCAGGGGCGCCCCGATGGCTACCATCAACGCATGAAATGGTGGGTGAAAGGCGAGCCGGTACCCAACGAATGGATCGAGCATAGCTGCCCGGAGGGTGGCCCGCTTCGGGCCGGCGAGTACGGCGTTGCGATCATCGCCCACCGATGCCAGGTGGAATTTGGGCCGGTGATCGTCCGGCCGCTGAGCGATGGCAGCCTCGCCGAGCAGGATTGTTCCCCCATCCAGGCGGCGTCGCAGCGTTTGGCGTCCGGTGGCGGTTAATCCGGCGACCCTCCCGAACGCGG
>DATKYA010000427.1:0-3596 GCA_035528775.1 Planctomycetota bacterium
AAATTCCGGCATTGCAAGCAAAATTCGGGAAAAATCTTCCCGGAAGATGGCTTTGGGCTTTGGGGGTGCGTCGGTGGGGCGAGCCATCGTGTCCGCACGAATGTTCATATCATGCCCAATTTGCCGTAGGGGCGAACCTTGTGTTCGCCCTCGTCCGAATGTTCATACCACGCCCAATTTGTCGTAGGGGCGAACCTTTGTGTTCGCCCTCGCCAAAAGCCCGTGTACCGCAATCTGTCGAGGGCGAACACAAGGTTCGCCCCTACGGCGGATGGACGACTGCCGGCGGATCGATGGATTTTGATTTTGCCCGGCAGTCGGGATATAATTGACGGTATGAGCGGGCCATTCGACAGCTTCATAGCATCCCTGCAAGGATCCGCCGATTACCGTGATCAGATCGTGTGCAGCCGGGAGATTCCCGGCCGCGCGGCACGTTTCGCCCGGCTGGACCCACCGTTGCATCCCGAGCTTGCCGCCGCCCTCGAGGCCCTGGGCATCCGCAACTTCTACACACATCAGGTGCAGGCAGTCGATGAGGTCCGCCGCGGCAACGACATCGTCGTGGTCACTGGCACAGCCAGCGGGAAGTCCCTCTGCTACAACCTCCCGGTGCTCGAACGATTGCTGGCGGAGCCTGATTCGCGGGCGCTGTACGTGTTTCCCACGAAAGCGCTCGCGCAGGATCAACTCCGCGGGCTTGAGCGGCTGGTGAAGGCCAACCCGCGCCTCGCCGGCATCGTGCGCCCCGGCACCTACGACGGCGACACGTCATCCTATCACAAGCGCAAGGTCCGCTCCGATGCGAATCTCGTGGTGACCAACCCCGACATGCTGCACGCCGGCATCCTGCCGTTCCACGCCAAATGGGCGCGGTTCTTCGCCGGGCTGCGCTTCGTGGTGCTCGACGAGATCCACACCTATCGCGGCGCCTTCGGCTCCAATGTCGCCTGCGTGATGCGCCGGCTGCAGCGGGTGTGCAGGCACTATGGCTCCGGCGGAATGGGTGAGATGGCCCCTCGCTTCATCTGCTGCTCGGCGACGATCGCGAATCCGCAGGAGCTGGCTGAACGCCTGATCAGCCGCCCGGTGCGGGTCGTCGATAACGACGGCTCGCCGTCCGGACGCAAGACCTTCGCGTTCTGGAATCCGCCGCACATCGACAAGGTGCAGATGGAGCGCCGCAGCTCGAATGTCGAAGCACAGGAAATCCTCGTGAAGCTCGTCCGCCGCGGCGTGCAGACCATCGCATTCACCAAGGCCCGCGTCGTCGCCGAGCTGATCCACCGGTACGCACGGGAGGAGCTGCGGGAGAGCGGGGGATTGGGCGAGGGGGGGAGTGGGGGAAAGAGCCAGAAAAGGGATGATGAGTCTTCGCCTGGTTCATCGTTCATCCTTCATTGTTCATCGTTGCCTCTTTCCGACCGTATCAGCCCGTACCGCGGCGGATACCTGCCGGAGGAGCGGCGGGATATCGAGAAGCGGCTGTTCAGCGGCGAGCTGCTCGCCGTCGTCAGCACCAACGCCCTCGAGCTTGGCATCGACGTCGGCGGCTTGGACGCATGCATCATCGTCGGCTACCCCGGCACCATCGCCTCCACCTGGCAACAGGCGGGCCGAGCCGGCAGGGGCAAGGCCGACAGCCTCGCCGTCCTGGTGGCATACGACGATCCCATCGACCAGTACCTGATGCGCCGGCCCGACTACTTCTTCGGCAAGTCGCCCGAGCACGCCGTCATCGATCCGGAGAACCCATACATCCTGCTGAGCCACGTGGCGTGCGCGGCCGCCGAGTTGCCGCTTCGGCGCGACGAGACCGCCGTCTTCGGCCGCAAGGCCCCGCACATCATCGACCTCCTGATCGAGGCCAACAGGCTGAAGGAGATCGATGGCCGCTTCTACTGGTCGTGCACCGACCTGCCCTCCAGAAGCACAAGCCTCCGCACGATTTCCGACGATACTTTCACTATCATCGAGCGCAAGCCCGGCGGCAACCGCGTGATCGGGCAGGTCGACTCCATCAGCGCACCCGAGCTGGTTTACCCGGAGGCAGTGTATCTGCACGAAGGCGAGAGCTACCAGGTGCGCGAGCTCGATCTCGAAGGCAAGACCGCCATCGTCGAGCGAGCCGAGCTCGATTACTACACGCAGCCCGTCCTCAGCCAGAGCCTCAAGATCGTCGAGCAACTTCAGCACGCCGAGTTCAACGGCTGCGACGTCTGCTTCGGCGACGTCACCGTGACGTGGGCCACCGTGATGTTCAACAAGTTCAAGTTCTTCACCGGCGAGAACATCGGCTACAAGGCGCTCGACCTTCCGCCGCAGCAGCTCGACACGTCGGCGATGTGGGTGAAGCCGGCTCCCGACGCGATGCGGGCGGTGGCCGACGCCGGCCTGCGGCCGGTCGAGGCGCTCATCGCGCTCCGCAACATGATGGCGGTGGCACTGCCGGTGATCGCCATGTGCGACCCGCGCGACGTTGGCGCGAACATCGAAACCGACCCCGCCGATGGCCGCCCGGCGATCTTCCTCTACGACCGCTTCCGCGGCGGGATGGGCTTCGCGGAACGCGGCTACGAGTGCGTTGGCGAGATACTCGCGATGGCGCGCACGATGGTCGAAAGCTGCACCTGCGCCGAGGGCTGCCCGTCGTGTGTCGGCCTGCCCAACCTCCGCCCGCCGATCCACCAGGATCCGGACGTCTCGGGCGGCTGGCCGATTCCCAGCAAGCAGGCCGCGAAGATCCTGCTGCGTGAGATCCTCAGGAAGTGATCCACAGATGACACAGATTTCACAGATTAAGACAAGAGGGGAATTGAAATGATGTACTATCCTCTTTCCTCATCTTCTCTTCTTCATCTGTGCAATCTGTGCAATCTGTGGATCCCTCCGTGCAATCTGTGGATTTCTTCCTCTTCCGCCGCTCCGTGGATCATCCTCGCGCTGCTGGCGTTTGCGGCGGTGCTGGTTCACACGCTCTACCGGCTCTATCGGCGGCGGGTGGAGATGGAGCGCGGGCTGAGCCTGGAAAACGAGGGCCGGCTCGAAGAAGCCGTCGCCGTCTTCGAACGCGCGATGCGGCGCGACAAGGCCGACGCCATCTCGCTGTTCCACCTCGGCCTCTGCCGCGAGTTGATGGGCGACGTTGACCGCGCACGCGAAGCATACGAACTGGTTGCGGACGATCCCCGGTGCGACTTCGCCGCGAAGGTCCGCCTGCGCGAGCTTGCACAGGGCAAGCGCCTTGACCAGCAGAAGCTGTGCGCACTCGACCTGTTCGAGCGCGGCGTGGCACTGCTCGCACGCGGCGACATCGCCGAAGCCGAGGACGCATTCAACGAAGGCGCCGCAATGCACCCCGCCTACAAGCCCGTTCACTACTACCTCGGCGTCTGCGCCGAGATCAACGGCCGAGCACGCGAAGCCATCCAGCACTACGAACGCCTGGCGTCGGAAGGCGACGATCCCACCCTCGGTCGCCACCGCATCCTCGCCGCCCGCGCAGGCAAGCTCTGGAACACCGGCCAGGCCAGGCAGGCAATCCGCCTGCGCAAGGCGTGGAACTACCTCGAGATCGAGATGGCCGATCGCGCCGC
>DATKYA010000428.1:0-2785 GCA_035528775.1 Planctomycetota bacterium
CGTGTAGGTGGCGGGCGGGAGTGGCTTGCCGTCGTTGTCCAAGCCGTCCCACCGCTCGACATTCTCGCCGGCCCGGCGCGAGCCTTGCGCTACCAACGTGCGGGCTGCCATGCCGTTCGCGTCGAACAGCACGATGCTCACGTCGCTGTCTTCCGGGATGCTGTAGGTGAAGGTGAGCGGGAGGGGCTTTTCGGGCGGCAGGCCTTCTTCAACGAGTTCCTTGGGCAGGTTGCCCTTCTCGGAGAAGACGAACTTGCCCCAGCAGGCAGACGACTGGAACGGGAATCCGGGCGAGCCCATCACGTCGTACGCCCAGGCCGAGCCGCCTGCGGTTTTCAGTCCGTCGGGTGCGCTCCAGTCGAACTGCACCACGCCGGCCACCAGTGCGCCGGGCTTGGGCAGGGCTTTCGTGCCGAGGGTCTGCCACGGAATGCGGTACTCGAAGGTGTAGCCGCGGCCGTCGTCTGCCTTCACGTAGGCCGCCTGGAACTTGTCGCGCGGGATCACGCCGTTCGCACCGAACTCCGGCCGGTGGGGCTGGCCCGAGAAGCTCCTGTAGCAGGCGAGATTCGCCTCCTTGCGGTCCGTGAAATACCACAGGTACATCGTCGCCACGCGGGGATCGGACTGATTGGCAAACGTGCCAAGGTTGCTCAGCGGGTAGCCGAGCGCGGGATCCAGGCACATGTAGATCTGGCAGACGTCGGCGTCCCACGCCTTCTCGGGGTCGACGGTCGGGTCGTGGCGGTTCATCATGGGCGACGGATCGCGCACGATGCCGCTCAGGTAGAGGGCGTCGTCGTCGTACATCATCGCGAACCGCGCGCTCTGCATCTCGCTGGTTTCCTGTACCACGTACATGAAGAGCTGGCCGGAGAGGTCCCAGTCGTCCAGTTTGGCGTCGATAGCGATCTTGCCCTGACCGTCTGCGGTCAGCGGCGCGGGCACCACGTAGATTTTCTTGTGCAGCCCGCGGCCGTTGGCATACGCCGATACGCCCGCCGCAAGAACCATGACGCACGATGCGAACCAGACAACACATTTGCGGCTCATAACAGTCTCCTTGCTTCTGGTAGGGGCGGCCCCCTGTGGCCGTGTAGAGACGCCCCGGTGGGGCGTCTGAGACGTGCCACCGGCACGTCTCTACACGCCCGAGCCGGATCAGAACTGGATCTCGAACGCCTTGCAGCCGTCCCGCAGCGAGATGGTCACGTCGAAGCGAATCTCGCCGTCTTGCACGGTGCACGGGACGGGTTGTCCGTCAATTATAGCTTTCGGGTCCTTCGAGTTCAACCGCGCGGGCGGCGTGACGCACAGCGTGCCGCCTTCGCGCCCTGCAATGCGGCCGACAATCCGATCGCCGGTGGCGTCGGCGGAGGCGCCGAAATCTCCCCCCTCCCGGCGCAGCCCGAATCCGTTCAGCCTTATATGGACGCCCTCAAACAGGGCAAGCTGCCCCTCGCGGGCGTAGCCGAACGTGCCGTCGAACGCGAGCTTGCCGTCGTCCTGCCGCTGGTTGGCGTCGGCAGAGAAGATGAACTCGTTGCCGTTGACGACCGCTCCGAACGGCGTTGCTTCGGCCTTCACCGGCTGCGACGCGACCACCGTGAGAAAATCGCCCTTGCCAGCGTATCGGCGGATCCGCGCCGTCCGCGGGGGCTTGGCATTGGGCCGGGGAGGCGGATCGCTGCTTGTGGCCTCCGTGAACGGCGACCCCTGAGGGTCGCGCGCACCCGGCTTGAGCTGGTAGATCTGCGGGAAGCCGTAGACGCTCGACCAGACGAGCTTGCCTTCGGCGTCGCCCTTCACATCGTCGTGCAGGACGATGTAGTCGTCGCGGAGAAGCATCATTCCGCGAGCGATGCACGGCGAGCCGCCGTCGCCGGCCAGCGCCCGGTAGAACTGCGCGAATCCAAAATCGAACAGCGGCTGATCGGTTGCCCGCCGGCCGAGGCCGCGCCCGCCCACCGTAAACGACGTGATGTTGTCAAACTTCCATTCGTCGCCGGCGTCCTCCATCGTGTTGTAGCTGCACGCGGTGTTCTTCGCGCCATAATAGAGGACGGAGTGCCCCTGGCCCCATCGGTAGTTCCAGGGGCCGGCGATCTGCATCAGGTGGAGGTAGGATTCGTGCGGCCCGCCGAAATCGTAGCGCAGCACCGGGCCGTAGTCGGCCACGAGAACCGATCGCAGGGGCGGCTTCGTGCCTTCGCGGCCGTTGGTCTCGATCCACCGCATTTGCTCGCTCAGCTCCGGTGCGGTGTTTTTCATCAGCCGGGCGATTTCGAATAATGCCCCGAGGTGGCCGTGCCCATCACTCGGCTCAAACGAGCGCGAGTGCGCTCCCTCCGGCGGTACGAGCCGCACGCCCTCGTGCGGCGACATCATCGCGTTCAGGTACCACGCGATCCATGAACGGATTCGCGGGTGATCCAACAGGTCGGTGCCATCGAATTTCCGCAACGCCTTGTGGCAGTGCAGCGTGGCCACGAGCGCCGTGCCGCTGTAGCAGGCGATGTTCTCCGTCCAGCGGCCGCCGATTGCGTTGTGCTCGGGATCGGGATCCCGCTGGTAGGTGGCGATCCATTCGTCGTAGAACTTCTGGAACGACTCCCGCCACTGCTTCGCATGCGGATGGTCGTGGAGCACGGCGCAGGCGATCGGGATGGCGTGCTTCACGTCCATTATGAAATTCGGGTGGCCGCCCAGCATGCCGTGGTGTGGGATGTTGTTGTCGTCTTCGCACGATTCGGCCATCCACACGAGAATGGATCGGACGTGGCGG
>DATKYA010000429.1:0-2002 GCA_035528775.1 Planctomycetota bacterium
ACGGAAGCTGGTAGCCGTAGTGGTCCCACGGCAGCAGCAGCCCGCCTGGCATCCATTCGCGCGCGATCATCCGCGTGATGGATCTGGCCGATCCGCCGTTGGGCGGCAGGCTTCGCGAGAACCATTCGCCTCCCTCGGCGCGCTCGAGCAGCTCGACAATATACGGCACGCTCGGCCCCACCACGAAATCCTGGTAGGTGCTGCCTTCGCCACTGTAGCCGCTCTCGGGCATGCCGCCGATCATCGAGGGCAGGCGGCGGATGCCGTCATCGTACATCCGCTGTGCGATCGCACTGCTGCACGGCGGACGCCGAAAAAGGTGCCCCACCAGCCCGTTGCTGAGCGCCAGCGACATCGTCTGGTTGTCCACGGTTTCCGGCTCGGGCTTGGTGCGCAGGCCGGAGAAAAAATTCACGAACTGGAAGCTGATCAACTGCTCGCGGAGGCGGCGCTCCTCATCCGGCTGCCACGCGCCCAAGCTCTGCAGCCACTGGAAATAGAGCGACCAACGTGCGTGCGGGAATGCGAAGCACCAGAAATGGAAATGCAGGCCCGTGGTGAAGCCCAATTTGTCGAGCGTGCCGGCGTAACCGCGGACGGCGCCGCGGGCGTTCTCGACGTCCCGCCCGTCCCCCGTCACCAGCGCAACCAGCGGCGTGAACCACGGGAACCGGGCCGGCCGGGCCGCGCACGCCCCGTCCGCACGTGCCCGCCGCTTCACCGACGCCCACACGCGGCCCATTAGCGTGCCGTCGCGCTCCGCACGGGCCAGTTTCCCGCGCAAGGCTTCGACATCGCTGATGTAGAACGGCTGTGATGATTCCTTCATCGATTCTTCCGCCTTCAATACTTCGTTGTTCGCGCAGGATTTCGTGGACCAAGTGGACCAAGTGGACTCAGTGGACCAAGTGGACTTGCGGCCTCAAGCCCCAAGCCTCAAGCCCCAAGCCCCACTTCCTACGGTCCCACGTTCAACACCACCTTGAGGGCCTGCTTCTGCTGGATGAGATCGAATCCGGTCTTCACGTCCGACATCGGCAGCACGTGGCTGACGAACCGGTCCGGCTGGATGCGGCCGTCCTTCCACAGCTTCATGATCTCGTCGTGTGCTTTCGATTCGTCGGGGCCGACGGCCACCACGTTCTTCACCTTGTCGCGGTCAATCGCCGCATCGCCGCGGTCGACCACCGCGTACGTGCCGATCTTGCCTTCGGGGTGCAGCGACTTCGCCGCCTCCTCCACAAGCTCGGCCTTGCCGATGGCGTCGACGATGATGTCCACGCCGTCCTTGACGGCCGACTTCACCTTCTCCTCGATCGATTCGGTGGCGACGTTGACGGTCTGGTCGGCGCCGAAGTTGCGGGCTTGGCGGAGTGCATCGTCGCGGCGGCCAACCACGATCACCGGCCCCAGCCCGATCACCTTCGCGAGGTACGCAAACGACAGCCCCACGGGGCCGTACCCCAGCACGAGCAGGCTGTTGCCCTCCTTCGCGGGCAGCGCTCGGAGGAAGCTCAGCACTTCCTTCAGCGTGATGCACACGGTCGCCTCGATCACGTCCATCTCGCCCGGCAACACCTGCTGGCCGGGGTGAACGCTGCGATTGGATGGCTTCGCACCGTCGGCCTGCAGGGCTTTCGTATCGGTGATGGCCCCGAGCTCGGCGAACCCGCCCCAGAACGTGTTGATGCCCTCGACGTCGGCCATCGAGCGGAAGACGAGATCGCCTTCCTTGAAGCACGTCACCTTCCTGCCCAGCTTCACCACCCTGCCCACGCTCTCGTGGCCGAGGATGCCCGGATATGCTTCCCGTCCGAAGAACGGAATCGTGCCGTCCAGGATCTTCCGGTCGGTCCCGTTGCAGATCGAGCAGGCCAGCGTGCGCACGAGGGCCTGGTAGTCGTCAATCTTCTGATCCGCAACGTCCCGCACCTGCAGGACGCCCGGCTTCTCAACAACGACCGCTTTCATCGGTAACTCCTTAAGAACGACTGGAGCGTGA
>DATKYA010000430.1:0-2787 GCA_035528775.1 Planctomycetota bacterium
GCTGCCGGTTTTCACGGTGATCCGGGCGATGGCGAGCGGGGAGGCATGGTTTTCCTTGAGGAGGACCACCATGCCGTTGCTCAGCCCGGCCTGCACGGTGCCCGACGCCCGCTCGGTGACGACGGTGACGGATACGGGAGCTTTCTCGCCGAGGAAGATGTCGGCCGGCTTGCGTTCATAGAACGTTTCGGCCGGGGCGAGGGCGGCAACACAGATGGCGGCGACGAATGCAGCGATCGCCGCGCGGCTCGGTGTGCGGGTCGTGCTGCCGAGGGATGCGGTTCTCACTCCTGGTTCCACCTTTCTATTGGCTGGATTCGCGGATCGTTCCCGGCGTTCAATGCGCATGTAACAATTGTAGTCCTGTTATGGCGCATGGTCAACAATATTAGCAGTCGGCACATGGGTGCCGCGATTTTATCTTTGATCGCGGGGGCGTTGTGCGCTAAAATCCTTAACACGTTCGCCGGGCGATGCGAACATGTGAGTCATGGCATCACGAATGATGGTGCCGCATCTCCGCGCATTCCGGAACCAGGGCGGTTCTTCCATCCCCAGTGAAAAGGAGTTCGAAAACATGGCACGCCAAATCAAGTCGGCCGGGACCTTCATCGCAGTTCTGATCGTGCTTGCCGCGTGTGTCGGTGCCGCGTTCGGGCAGGACCAGTCGCCCGTCGAGACGAAGACGGCGAACCTGTGGGAGTCGATCTTCAGACCGCTGTTCAAGACGATCGTCTTCGGCGCAGTCGGCTATTTCTTCCTGCTGGTGGGCTACAAGGTCATCGACCTCGTGACGCCGTTCAGCATCAACAAGGAGCTGGCCGAGGACAACAACACTGCCGTGGGCATTCTTGCGGCGGGCATGATGATCGCCATTGCCATCATCCTGCACGCGGCGATAACCGTCGCCTGAGCCGTTCAGATCAATCCGTTCGTTTCCGCACCCTGCAAAGGGCCAACGCGATGCTGTTTTCAGAAGGACGGGCGCACACGGATACGGCAATCGCACGCCTGCTGCTGTGGGCCGCCATGCCGGCGGTGCTGATCCTCGGCGGCTGCAGGGCGGCACCGGCCATCCAGCCCCAGCCCGACTGGCCCGACCGCGTGGTCGAGGCCGGCGGCTGGAGTTTCATCCGCCAGCCCCACATGGACCGCTCCATCTGGTTTTGCCTCAGCAGCGATGAAGCCACCTGGGAGCACCTGGGCGAGCTCGCCGGGCTTGATCCCATCGAGCATTCGTTCTGGGCGCAGGACATCGACGGCAACCCGGCGTATGGGGCCCGGCCCTTCATCGGGAAGCGGTACACGCTGCCCAATCTGGTATACATCGTGATGGGGGATTCTTCGCTGCCCAACCCGCTCGGGCCCGTGCCGTACCTGGGGTCCGGGCTTGAGTGGATCAAAGCCTTCCCCGAATCCGCCTGGGCGCCCGCTACCCGGCCAATTGGCAAGGCCCTCATTTTCCGGCCCGACCTGCCGATGCGCGACGGGTTCAAGGTCGTCACCGTCCAGAACCTCGGCATGAAAGAGGTCGCCTCCATTTTCAGGAACCCGGACACATGGGGATTCGTGTTCTTCGGGCATGGCAACGATATCGGAATCGCCACCAAGGAAGTGATTCACCAGGAGATGGCATCTTCGTTCGCGATCCGCGCCTCCCAGCACCACCTGCTCGGCAAGACCGTGCTCAACAGTTGCTTCGGGCAGGCCCTGGCCGAGCAGTTCACCAGCCCGACCGGGACGTCTCTCGGGCATCCGGGCTTCTATCATCCGCCAATTGGCACGCGAAACTGGTGAACCAATGCGCAATGCACTCGTACTCGTGATCGTCGCCACCGTGCTGGCAGCAGGCTGCTCGCGACTTCCGGCGATCGAAGAGGGCCTGAAATCGCCCGAGTGGCAGGTCCGATACGTTGCGGTCGGCGCCCTGAAAGACTACCCGAAGAACAAGGATGCCGCCGCGCTGCTGATCAAGGCGCTGGACGATCCGTCGCCGCGCGTCCGCGATGGCGCCTCCGATACGCTGGCGTCTTTCATCGAGCACAAGTCGGAGGGCGCGGTGCTGGAGCGCGTGCTGACCGGGTCCGACCACGCGCGGCTGGCAGCGATCGCCGCGCTCGAGAAGTCCGGTGCCCCGCCCGCCGCCACGCCATTCCTCACTGCCATGCTCACCAGCCAACCTGCCCCAATCCGGCTGGCCGCGGCACGCGCGCTGCGAGGCTCCCCCGATCCCGCCAAGCGTGCCCCGCTCCTGGCCATCTGGTCGAGCGCGGCCACCGACGAGCAGCTCCGCATCACCGCACTCGTCTCGGCCAGCTACCCGGCGAAGGAAGCACGCTCCGATGCGCAGGTGATCCGCTGCTACCACGACATCATCCGCGACCAGCCCGACCTCCTGGACAACCCGAAGCTCCTGCGGGCGGTCGGCGACCTTCGCGTCATCGAGGCGTATCCGCAAGTCTTGCGGCGCACGGCCGATCCCGAGCTGAAATACCTGGCCGTCCAATCGCTGGGCAGCATGCGCTGCAAGGAGGCCGCGACCGCACTCATCGACCTCCTGCTGAAAGACGAGTCGTGGGTGATGAACCGCCAGGTGTGCGGCGCCCTGAGCAGGATTCGCCCGGAGGGAGCCGGCCCGGTTCTCGCACGATGCTTCCGCGAGTGCCACCCGGAAGCAGATCGCGATTCGTGGGACCGCACGCTGTTCATCACCATCGCGATGCTCAATATCGGCGGCGACGACGTGTTCGAGGCGTTCGCATCGAATCTTACCGACGACATCAAGCG
>DATKYA010000431.1:0-4090 GCA_035528775.1 Planctomycetota bacterium
GTGTTCGCCCTTGGCCGGTCATTCACGGCGCATTTCGGCGGGGCGAACACGATGGTTCGCCCCTACTTCCCCACAAACTGGAACCTGCCGATCGCACGCTTCGCGAGCACGTTGGTGCCGAGCGTGAGCACAAACAGCACCACGCCGACCATGAACAGTGCGTGGTAGTGAACGCTGCCGTATGCCACCTCGCCCATCTCGGAGGCGATGGTGGCGGTCATCGTGCGGATGGGCTGCGTGATGCTGGTCGGGATGACGGGCGCGTTGCCGGTGCACATCAGCACGGCCATCGTCTCGCCGATCGCCCGGCCGAGACCCAGCATGGTGGCGGCGGTCACGCCGGAGGCCGATGCGGGAAACACCACGCGCCAGGCCGTCTCCCACCGGCTGGCACCGAGTGCGAGCGACGCCTCCCGGAAGCTTTTCGGCACGCTCTTCATCGCGTCTTCCGAGATCGTGACGATCGTCGGGATCGCCATCAGCGCCAGGATCAGCCCGCCGGTGAGGGCGTTGTATTCCACCTGCGTGTGGAACACCCGCCTCACGAAATCGCCGACCACCACGTATCCGAAGAACCCCATCACGACCGACGGGATTCCTGCGAGCAGCTCGATGAAGGGCTTGACAATCTCGCGCTCGCGCGGATGGGCCACTTCCGACAGGTACAGCGCCGCCCCCACGCTCACCGGCATGCTCACCGTAATCGCGATCGCCGTCACCAGCAGCGTGCCCGACAGGATCGGCAGCAGGCCGAACTTCGGCACCATCGAAACCGGCGACCACTCGGTGCCCGTGATGAAACGCCAGAAGCTGTACTCCCGCACGAACGGCAGGCCGTCCTTCAGCAGAAACAGGAAGATCAGCCCGACCACGATGATCGAGCTGACGCCCGCCACGGCGAAGATGCCCCCGATCAGCTTCTCCTTCGCGGACCGCGTTTTCTTGCGGGCCAGGCTGTGGCCGGCCGACGGTGCTGGAGCCTGCTGCACTGAAGTTCCTTCCGGGGGCGGGGGCAGGCAACTCGCGACGGCCACAAGGGCCGTCACTCGACCTGCCCCTACGGGCCATTCGCTCGATAATCGTCACTTGATCGGGAGGTAGCCGATCTGCTTGAGGATGTCCTGGCCTGGCGTGCTCAGGGCGAAGTCGATGAATGCCTTCGCGTTGCCGCCCGGATCGCCGAGCGTATAGAGCAGCAGCGGCCGCGAGATCGGGTAGCTGCCGTCCTTGATCGTCTCGGTTGACGGCAGAACGGCCGGTGCGTCGTCCGTTGCTTTTACGCCGATGATGGCTACGTTGCCCTCCTCGGCGTAGGCGAGGCCGCTGTAGCCGATTGCGGATTCATTGCCCACCACGCCCTGCACCAGGGCCACGGTCGACGGCATCAGCAGGGCCTTGGGTGAGTAGTCGGCGTTCTTCAGCACGTGTTCGCGGAAGAAAATGTACGTGCCGGAGCTGGTCTCGCGGGAATACAGCACGATGTCGCGGTCGGGCCCGCCCACCTGCCTCCAGTTCGTGATCTGGCCGGTGAATATTCGCCGGAGCTGGTCGACCGACAGTTCCTTGATCGGGTTGGCCTTGTGCACGATCACGGCGATGCCGTCCTTGCCGACCTCAAACTCGCGGACGGCCTTGCCCTGCTTCTGTGCCCGGGCGCGCTCATCCTCCTGGATCTTGCGGGATGCCATTGCGATCTGTGTGTGGCCGTTGATGAGGGCGGAGATGCCGGTGCCGGTGCCGCCGCCCGTTACCGAAACACTGACACCGGGATTATCCTCCCTGAACTTTTCGGCCCACGCCTCGCCCACGTGTAGCATGGTGTCGGAGCCTTTGAGGCTCAATTCCTCCCGTTTCCTGCCGCAACCGCCGAGGATCACCGCCGCGTACAGTACGACCAGCATCAGTCTTCTCATGGCATTGCTCCTTACAAGCTGTTGGATCCTGCCGCCGCCATTATACCACGCACGGGACTTCGCAATGTTAAGATCGGGTAAAGGACCGATAATGCTAGGATTAAAGTTTTCGTGTGCAAGACATGTACCGGGGTGAACACCGGCTGTCCAGCGTTCAAACCAATTGTCCCTCTTCCTGAGGCGAGGAAGGCGACAGAATGATGGGAGACAGAATCATGGATGACCGGCCGTTCGCGCATCATGCTGAGGTTCATACAATATGATCCGGATGATCCGGTAAAATGATCGAAGCCTGGCGCGAGCCCGAATTCTGGGTTGAAAATTGCCCGTGATCAAGCTACACTGGAAGGTGACGGGCAGTTCTTCTGGAATCCAGACGGGAGAAAGCTGAATATGAAGTACCTGCGATGTGCCGCGCTCGTTGCGCTTGTGGTCGTCGTGTGCACGGCCACGCGCAGCGCTTCAGCAGACGACCCTCACACCGACACCCCCAAACCGTGGACCGACCCCGATCCGAACGGAAACGACGGTCGCTTCCACTTCGCAATCGTGTCGGACCGCACCGGCGGCCATCGACGCGGCGTGTTTGCCGACGCCATCAGGAAAGTCAACCTCCTCGACCCCGACTTCGTGGTTTCCGTCGGCGATCTCGTTGAAGGCGATACCGACGACGAGGTCGAGATCGACAGGATGTGGGACGAGTTCGAGGCGATCGTGGCCCCGCTCACCATGCCCTTCTACTACGTGCCCGGCAACCACGGCCGCACGAACGACGTGATGGAGCGCATCTGGACGCAGCGGTTCGGCAGGTCGTATTACCATTTCACCTACCGCAACGTTCTCTTCATGTGCCTGAACACGGAGGAGATGGACGGCCTCGGAATCAGCCCGGAGCAGGTGGCGTATTTCAGGCAGACGCTGGCTCAGCACGCGGGGGTGCGGTGGACGTTTGCCTTCATGCACCGGCCGCTGTGGATGGAGCCGGAGGACCCGGGCTGGCTGGCAATTGAGAAGCTGCTGCAGGGCCGGCCGTACACCGTCTTCGCGGGCCACCTCCACCAGTACATGAAATCAAGGCGCTTCAACCGCCGCTACTTCGTGCTGGCCACAACCGGTGCCGTGAGCGCGCTCACCGGCCCGTCCCACGGCCTGTTCGACCACATCATGTGGGTGTCGATGGAGGGCGACGGCCCGCGGCTCTCGAACCTGATGCTTGACGGCATCTGGGACGAGAACGTGCGGACCGAACGCACGGCGGAACTGGTGGATGCCCTCTTCGACGGATCGGCCCTGGGGCCCGAAGCGCTGTTCTGTGAGCAGCCGGTTTTCGAGCACGGCACGCTGCAGATCAGGCTCACGAACCTGAGCGACGGCCCGCTCGAGCTCCTGGCGGAGTTTGCGAAGCATTCCCGGCTCACGCCCAAACCTGCCCGGTTCGAGCGCACAGTGCCCGCACGGTCGAGCATGCCGATCGAGGTCGAGCTGCGGGCCGACAAGTCCGCCTCCGTCGACGATATTCCCCCACTGATGATGGACTGGTCGGCCAGCTATCAGCTTCCAGGCCGGCAGCCGCTGGACGTCGACGGGACGCACCGGTTCGCGATCGACGCCATCTTCGATTGCCCTCATCGGATTCAGCCGGTGATCGTGGACGGCCACCTCGACGAATGGACCGAGTTTCCCTACGCCTGCAATGATGCGGCCGACATCGCGTTCAACTCGAAGAACTGGAAGGGGCCGGCCGACAGCTCGTTCCGCTTCGCAACCGCGTACGACGACGAGTTTGCCTACGTCGCCATCCAGGCGACCGACGAGCGCATCGTGTTTGAGCCGGCGAGCGGCCCGTGGTTCCAGGATGGGCTGGAAATCCGCTTCGACGCCCGCCCTCCACAACCGGATGCCGGGGCGGAGCCTCGCAACCCCGACACGTTCCTGCTCATCGGCATCTGCCCGGGCGAGACGGCGGAGGACATGGTGATCTCGCACCGCCCGGTCGTGGCGAAGGCCGGGGTGAAAGCGGTGTGCCTGCGCACGGACACCGGCTTCGAGGCCGAGATCGCGATTCCCGCCCGGTATCTGGACGACAAACAGGGCGGCGCCTGGGAAACCTTCCGCCTCAACATCGCCCAGGACGACTACGACGGCGACGTGGGCGACAGCAGCAAGGCCTCCCAGAT
>DATKYA010000432.1:0-7842 GCA_035528775.1 Planctomycetota bacterium
GGAAGTCTCGACGAGAGAATTCACTGCCTGCCCCCGAGTTCCCGACTTCCGGGCGGGGAATTGCAGGTGAGCGGAAAAACCCACATCAGTTTCGGGTCGGCCGGCGGCAGGGTGAGCGCGTATTGCGGCGGAAACTTTAGCTGTTAATCTTGAGCGCAATATCGGCATGGCTCCGTTCAAGGTCAGGAAGATGGCTCCTGGCTATGTACTGGCGAGCGGTGACGTGGTGACATACATTTCCGGAAACTGCGTCGTTTACCTTCAGTGCGAAGGGCGCCCCGCCAAGCAAGGTAGTTAAGCTTTACGCCGAGAAACTCCCGAGCACCATGAAGAAGGACATCGACCTCGACATGACGAAGTGGTATCGGGACGAAGTCGAGCAGATTCTCGCGCGCCTGAAGAACCTAGCCCCGCTGGATAAGCCTACGCCATTGGATTTGTTCAACTGGAACTTCAACGAGCTCCTGCAAACCATCGACTTGCCCGAGTTCAAGCGTGATGACGCGAGAAAAGCACGGGCCGCAAGGAAGCTCGAACTCTACGGTAAGGTCGCAGCGTGGTGGCAGGAGAACAAGGACAAGGCCGTGTGGAACGAGGAACTCGGCAAGCTCGCCGTGCCGCAGGAATGAGCACGCGTCCCAACTCCCCACTCCCAACTCCCCCCAACTCCCCCCAAAAAGAACCGGGGCCCCGGTTTTCCCGAGGCCCCGTTGGTCTTTCAAACTTCAGACCGGTCGATGTTACCAGCGGCGTCCGCCGCCGCCGCCCCCGCCACGGCCGCCGCGACCGCCGCGATCATTGCGATCGGTCTTGGGCCGGGCTTCGTTCACGTTCAGGGTGCGCCCGTCCAGGTCCTTGCCGTTGAGCGCCTTGATGGCGGCTTCGGCCGCTGCCTGGTTGGGCATCTCGACGAACCCGAAACCTCTCGACTTCCCGGTCTCCCTGTCGGCCACGACGTCGGCCGAGGTCACTTCTCCGAACTCCGAGAACGCGGTCCGCAGGCTCTCACTGTCCGTGTTGAACGAGAGATTTCCCACATAGATCTTCATACACTAACACTCCGCGCAGACAGTACCTGATTTCTGTCTGAGACGATCCCCCCTTTGGGGCATCTAGACGCCGGCGACTCTTTCGGCTGCGCTTCATAAAGAGGCCAGAGATCGATGCACCTGGCCGCTCGACCGTGGCACAACGCCCGATCTGACGTGCGGCAAGGCACGATGGTGAAGGTAAGCGCATCAGGAAGCAACTGGCAGGCTGACAGAGGCATTAAAGTCCCGGCAAAGCTGGAGTGCACCGAGGCCCCCTTCACTATTTATTATAGCACATTCCCATCGCAGATGCAACAAAAAAACTGGAAAATTCGTGTAGCAAAGTCGTTACGCCATATTTTACGGGCATTTCCCGGAAAAAAGTGGTGTCGAAAACGGAGGGGAAAAACAAAGCTCGCCCCTGCAATTCCACCGGTAGCTTCTTCACACCCGTCACCGTGCATACGTGGCTGGCACGGAGGCGATAGCGGGCGGCCTTGGGGAGGACGGCGCCGGCGGTCATGTCCGTCACGCGGCCGGGCAGCGCGGCGGTGCGATCGGCGAAGCTCCAGATCGTGGCGCACGTGCGGGCGGCATCGTGCCAGATCACCGACCTGTCGTCCGGCTGCAGGTATCGCGTGCGCATCGCGGGCCGGCTCGCCTTGTATTGCCGATGGTCACCTGCGTTGCGTCCATACGGGGTTCCTCATGATGAAAAAACCGGCCCTTCCGGGTCGATCGACAACTGGGCTATGCACTTCACTCAAGTAGCCGCTACATATTGTGTTTGGCGCCCGTGTCCCGATTCCTGAGGACGGAAGCCTCGTCTTCAGCCCCCTTCAGGGGGCTTGCCGGCGGCCCAGGCCGCCGGTAGTAGCCCCGTCGTTTACGGCGGGGAGATCGGGCAATCGGTCATCTCGCCCCCCCCGCCATAAATGACGGGGCTATCACCCGCCGAAGACGGCGGGAAAGCCCCGTGAACGGGGCTGACGGTTCGTTTCCCTGCTGTCGGCGAGGATGACCCTGACCCGACCAAGAAGCACATGGCGAGAGGTGCGCCAAAAACGTCGAGTTTTAGCCCCCTTCAGGGGGCTTGCCGGCGGCCCAGGCCGCCGGTAGTAGCCCCGTCGTTTACGGCGGGGGACCGGGCAATCGGCCATCTGCCCCGCCATAAATGACGGGGCTATCACCCGCCGAAGACGGCGGGAAAGCCCCGTGAACGGGGCTGAGGGAATCCTCCCGCAACACCGGAACACAACAGCTTGTGGCCGCTGGAGTCAACCGCATAGCCCAGATCGACAATGGCGTATGTGTTGAGCGAGCTGGTCGACAATGCCACCACGTGGGCTTGGCCCCGTGGGGCAGTGACTGAACAGTGAGCAACGGCCAGTCCCGTCCTCCCCTCCCTCCGCCCCAACGTGGGAAAAACCACGTTGGGGGCGGAGGGAGGGGAAAAGGCGCTAGGTGTTGCGTGCGCGCCACTGCTCACTGTTTAGTCATTCATCCACCGGCGCAAGGCCGGCGGGGATCAAGCGCATGCGATACATACGACATGGGCATAGCAGGTATCGACTGCGAAGGCAAGAGGGAACAGAGGCACGGATCCGGCGGATGCGGCGCGCTGTGAGTCCGGCAAGACTGGACGAGCCATCACTCCAGACACCAGCATGCTGGCGGATTGGCCAGTATTCGCAGAATGCATTCGTTCGCCAAATCGAGGAGTTCTGTGCCGTTCCAGCGTGTGCTTCAAAATGGAAAAAACATTCCAGTCTTGAACGTGAATTTCACCCTTGACTTTTCAGTCTCAAATGACTAGAATGTGCTGCCATGTGCTTCCCCCTATATCTTGGGGGGAGGTGCACAAAGGCCCCAAATACTTCGGGGGGAATTTTCTGATAAACTTGAAGTTCTTTCTTGACTTTTTGGTCTTTTATGACTATAATTACCAGTAAGAGAGTTGAATTTTACTTCTGACCGATGAGTCCCAAGTGACCGGCATTGCCATCATGGTGGAAAAAGACGCAGAGCCATCATCACGCAGCGTGAGCCGAACTCAGCGTCGAGCATCGAGAACGCGAAAGCGCCTGCTCGACGCCGCACTCGCGATGTTCAGCGAGAAAGGAGTCGACGCTACTGCGATTGAGGATATCACCGAACGTGCAGACGTAGGCAAGGGCACGTTCTACCGCCACTTCGGAAACAAGGAGGCGGTGGTCGTGGCGCTTTCCGAAAGCGCCGTGAGCCGCCTGATCGACAGCACGAAGCCGGCGAAGCCCCCGGAAAGCCTCGAGGCCGCGCTCGAGCACCTCCTGAATGCTCATTGCGCGTTCTACAAGGAACACGCCGAGGAGTTCCTGCTGCTCTTCCAGGGGCGGCTGTTGCTGAAACTGCAGAAGGAAGCGGCCGACGTCGACCCGTCCTTCGCGGGCTACCTGAAAGAGCTGGGGCAGCACGTGGCGGCCTTCGCGCCGCAGCCTGTGCCCGACGCGAAGATCCGCCGGCTGGCCGCTGCGCTGGCCGGGTATCCATTTCTCCATTTCGCTCTCGTGAAACCCTCGGCCGCTGCCGAGGAGATCGAAACCGTCGTTCAACCGCTTCGGCGGTCAATCGTGGCGGGCCTTGTGGCCCTCCTGAGCCGTTAAATCCGGCGGCTCGGGATACCGGAATCGGAGTCTCACAGGAGTTCATGGGATATGCCGAAAGACACATCCGCTGAGACTGACTCTTCTTCCATGTCCGACAAGCCTCCGTCCTGTCTTCTGACCGAAGACGTGTGCGCACCCGGCAGACCGGCCAGAGCGTCGGCAAAGCCGGCCGAGCACATCAGCAGGGAGCAGTGGGGCGACTGGCGCTGGCAGATGCGGCGCCGCATTCGCAACGTCGAGGAGTTGCTCGAGCTATTCCCGACGCTGCGGATTGACAGCATCGCGCAGGTGGCGAGCAAGTTTCCACTGGCTGTCACTCCCTACTACGCTTCGCTGATCGCCCGGCCCGACGAGTCCGACCCGATCTTCCGGATGTGCGTGCCGCAGGCGGATGAGCTGTACAATCCGCCCTTCCTTCGAGACGACCCGCTGGAGGAGGGCGAAGACATGCCGGTTCCGGGCCTGGTGCACCGCTATCCCGATCGGGCGCTCCTGATCGCCACGACGACCTGCTCGACCTATTGCCGGCACTGCACACGCAAGCGCGTGGCCGGCACCCGGGAGGTCTCCATTTCGGCTCGCAGGCTGCGCCAGGTGGTCACCTATCTCACCGCTCACCCGGAAGTGAGCGATGTGATCGTGTCGGGCGGCGACCCGCTCACGATGTCGACCGATGCGATCGAGCGCGTGCTGTCGGCGCTGCGCGAAGTGCCCAGCGTCGAGGTCATCCGCATCGGCACGCGCACGCCCGTGGCGATGCCCCAGCGCATCACCGATGAGCTCGTCCAGATGCTCCGCAAGTATCATCCGATCTGGGTGAACACGCACTTCAACCACCCGAAGGAGCTGACGCCGGAATCGATCGCGGCGTGCGGGCGGCTGGTCGACGCGGGCATCCCCCTGGGCAACCAGACCGTGCTGCTGCGCGGGGTGAACGATGATCCGCTGGTGATGGAGAAGCTGTGCCGCGGCCTCGTGCGGGCGCGAGTGCGGCCCTACTACCTCTTCCAGTGCGACCTCGTCCGCGGCGTCGAGCATTTCCGGACGCCCATCAGCCGCGGCATCGAGATCATGGAATACCTGCGCGGCCGGCTCAGCGGCATCGCGATCCCCACCTTCGTGGTGGACGCGCCCCACGGCGGGGGCAAGATCCCCGTGCTGCCCAACTACATCGTATCGATGAGCCCCACGCACACGGTGCTCCGCAACTTCGAGGGCGTGCTCGTCACGTATCCCGAGCCGGGCGCCGAGGCGGCGGGTGCCGCAGGATACTCCAGCGCCGCACCCGGTGTGTGGGAGCTCGCTACCGGGCGCAACGAGGCGATCGTCCCCGCCACCAGCCGCATGAAGCGGCGGGAGACCAACCGCTGCAGGGAAACTCTCGACCTCAGCAGCGAAGTCCAGGCCAGGGAGGGCGCTGACCAACCGGTCTGTGCGAGGTCGTGATGCGTATCGGCCTGACTTACAACTTGCGCTCAGACTACCTGGCCCAGGGCTATCCGCCCGAAGTCGTAGCGGAGTTCGACTCCGACGAGACCATCCTGGCCCTCGAGCAGATTATCGGCTCGCTGGGCCATCAGACTGATCGGATCGGCAACGTCCGGGCGCTCTGCGCCCGGCTTGCCGCCGGCGACAGGTGGGACCTGGTGTTCAACATAGCGGAGGGCCTCTCCGGCCGGTGCCGCGAATCACAGGTCCCCGCCATCCTGGAGGCATACGGGCAGGGCTACACGTTCTCCGATCCGTTGACGTGTGCGGCCACGCTCGACAAGGCGGTGGCCAAGCGGCTGATCCAGGCGGCAGGCCTGCCCACGCCCGGCTTTCACGTGGTGGAAACGCCCGACGACATCCCCCGCGTGTCGCTCGCCTTTCCCCTGTTTGCAAAGCCCCTGGCGGAAGGCACCAGCAAGGGCATCACCGATCGCTCCGTGATCGACACGCCCGAGCAGTTGAACCACGCCTGCCGCCGGCTCCTCGCAGACCACGCCCAGCCCGTGCTCGTGGAGGAATACCTCCCCGGCCGGGAGTTCACCGCCGGCATCGTCGGCACCGGCCACGCTGCCCGCGTCATCGGCGTGATGGAGATCGAGATCAGGCAGCCCTCCGGGGCTGCTGTTTACTCATACGAAACGAAGGAGCAGTGCGAGCAGCTCGTGAAGTACTCGCGGCTCGACGCCTGCCCCTTGCGCGACGAAGTGAACGACCTGGCCCTGAAGGCGTATCGGGCACTCGAGTGCCGGGACGCTGCCCGCGTAGACATTCGCTGCGACCGAAGCGGCAAACCCTGCTTCATCGAAGTGAATCCGCTGCCGGGCCTGCACCCCACGCATTCCGACCTGCCCATGATCGCCACGCAGGAAGGCATCAGCTATGCCAGGCTGATCGAGTCTATCATCCGTAACGCGGCAACGAGGCTGGGAAAAACATGACACAGAAATACCCGCGCGTTCTGGTTCTCCACAACGTCCCCCGTGAAACCACCGATGAAACCGAGCCGGCGTGGCAGGAAAGCGATGCCGGCGTCATGTGGGAAGTAGAAGCCGTGGCTAGCGCACTCGGCAAGCTCGGAGTGGTCCACCGCGTAGCGGGCGTACGCTATCTCACCGACCTGCCCACAATCCTCGCCGGCAGCCCGGAAGAAGTCGTCTTCAACCTCATCGAAAGCTTCCACGACAACCCGTTCGACGCCAACTCGGTGCCGATCGTCTGCGAGGCATTCGGCAAGGAATGCACCGGCAATCCCACGCCGTGCCTGCTGCACACGCAAGACAAGTGGCGTGAGAAGGCGATCCTCAGCGGCCGCAAGCTGCCGTGCGCTCCCGGCGTGGTCGTTCCTGTCGGCAAGACCGTCCGCCGATCCGAGCTGCCCGCCGGGCCTTATATCGTCAAGCCCCGCGCCTGCGATGGCAGCGAAGGGATCGACGCCGATTCGTTCGTCAAGGAGCCCGGCCCCGCCCTCCAGAAGGCAATCAAGCGCGTACACAATCAGTTTGGCCAGGCCGCACTCGTCGAGCAATTCATCGGCAGCCGCGAAGTCAACGTCGCCGTCATCCAGGAAGGCAGCGACGTCCGAGTGCTCGCAATCTCCGAGATCGACTTCGTAGGCTACGAGGACGTAGGCCGCCCCCGCATCGTCGATTACGCGGCGAAGTGGCATCCCGACAGCTTCGAGTACACCCACACACCCGTCCTGATGCCCGCCCGGCTCAGCGAGCAGGAAGCCGAGCTCATCCGCACCTATGCCATCACCGCGTGGCACACCACCGGCTGCCGCGACTACGCCCGCGTCGATTTCCGCCTCGACGAAGACGGCGAGCCGATGATCCTCGAGGTGAATGCCAATCCCGACATCTCCCCCGAAGGCGGCTACGAATGCGCCCTCGCTTACGCGAATGTCAGCTACGAGACGTTCGTCGAGACCATGATCACCAACGCGTACGGCCGCCTGCAGGCGCGGCTGGAGACCCAGAAGACCGTTCCTCCCCCGCCCCGAAAGGAACCGCCGGGGATCATCATCCGCTACTCGATGCCGCAGGATCGCGAAGCCATCATCGGCCTGCTGGCCGACACCCAGGCCTTCCGCCCCGATGAACTCGAGGTGGCAGGCGAGGTGCTCGACGACGCACTCGCCCATGGCGAAGACGGACATTACCAATCCTACGTCGCCGAGCAGGAAGACGGCCACGTGACAGGATGGGTCTGCTTCGGCCCCACGCCATGCACGCTGGGAACGTTCGACGTCTACTGGATCGCGGTAAACCCCAACCAACAGTCCAAGGGCGTCGGCACCGCCCTGCTGCAACACTGTGAGAGCCTCATCAAACAGAGCGGCGGCCGCATCGCCGTCGTCGAGACCTCCGGCCGCCCCAGCTACGAGTCGTCCCGTCTCTTCTATACCGCACTCGGCTACCAGGAGAAGGCCCGCCTCCGCGATTTCTACGCCCCCGAAGACGACAAGGTGATCTATGCGAGAGAGCTGGGGTGAATCGGCGGCGGTGAACGGAGGCGCTTGAGCATCGAACGTCGAAGGGAGAGGAACGTTCATCTATCAACAGCCAACGTTCAACGAGTACGTGCTGCCGAGGATGATCATTCAGCAACCAGGCATCTCGGGCTTTGATCGTTGAGCGTCGCGTGCTGAGTGTTCTCCTGCCGTGACACGCCCA
>DATKYA010000433.1:0-2899 GCA_035528775.1 Planctomycetota bacterium
GAGCTTGCAGCGCCCGTTCATCAACTCCGGCTGAACCAGCTCGACGGACTCGAGCGCCTGGCCGAGGAAACGCCTGCCGAGGGCTGCAAAGCGCTCGGGATGATCGCTGGCGAAGAAGCGATGCCGCACGCGTGCGGGCGGCCGTTTCCGGTCGCTCGCGGCGGTCGCCTGCAGCGATCTCGAGTGGAGCAGGTTCACCGCATTGACGGCCGTCTGCGTAGCCGAATCGACGATCGCCACGCCCTCGCCCAATACGTCGCTGATCCCCGGCTTCAGCAGCGGATAGTGCGTGCAGCCGAGCACCAGTGTGTCGATCCCGGCGTCCTTCAACGGCTGCAGGTACTCCGCGAGCGCCATGAGCACGAGGGGATCGTGAGCATCGCGGCCTTCCTCGACCATCGGGACCAGCAGCGGGCATGCCTTCGCGAAGACCTGCGCGGACGGATTGCTGCACATGATGCAGCGCGTATATGATTCGCTGCCAATGGTCGCTTCGGTGCCGATCACACCGATGCGAAAGTTGCGGGTGCGACTGATGGCCGCCGCGGCTCCTGGCTCAACCACGCCGAGGATGGGCACGGCGTAGCGGTTCCTCAAGCGCGGCAGCGCCGTGGCTGATGCCGTGTTGCACGCGGCGACGATGAGCTTCGGGTCGAAGCCCAGCAGGAAGTCGATATCCTCCTCGACAAAGCGAGTGACGGTTTCGGCCGACTTGATCCCGTAGGGGACGCGCGCGGTATCGCCGAAATACACGATGCGTTCGTTCGGGAGGTGGCGAAGAAGTTGCTGGACAACCGTCAGCCCGCCAAGGCCGGAATCGAACACGGCTATTGGGTCTTGAATCATTGCTGCTCCCGTGCGGCGAATTGTGCGATACCGTTGGCGATGCCGGCGGCGATGCGCTTCTGATACGAGCTGTCGGCCAGGCGCTTCGCCTCCTGGCGGTTCGAGATGAAGCCGATTTCGACGAGCACGGCGGGGCAGTTTGCGAACCGGAGAACGCGAAGCGCCCCGGGCTTGGTTCCACGGTCGTCGGCCGGTACCTGCTTGAGAATGCCCTGCTGGATCAGCGCCGCCAGCCGCCGGCTCTGGTAACGGGAATCCTCGATGATCAGCCCGTAGATGATGGAGCGGATATCGTAGGCAGGCTCGCGGGCCAACTCGAACTTGCGCGGATCGAGCCTGCACGTTCGTGCCGCACTCCTGCCGCGGTCGATCGCGTTGAACCGCTTGTCGGTATCGCAGTAGAACGTCTCCACCCCGGTGATTGTCCCGCTCCTCTGGGCGTTTGCGTGGATTGCGATGAACAGGTCGGCCTGGCAGCGGTTGGCGATCTCCGGGCGATCATCCAGTTCCACGAAGGTATCGTCGGACCGCGTGAACCGCACCTGGAAGCCTTTTTGCTCGAGCAGCGACTTCACATAGCGGGCGACCTTCAGGTTGATTGATTTCTCGACGATGCGATGACCGATTGCCCCCGTGTCGTGTCCGCCGTGGCCCGGGTCGAGCACCACCAGCCATCTGCGTGTGGTCGGACGGTGCGTAGTGGACCGAGCGAGAGCCGAGCTCGTTTTCAGCACGAGAGCCGACCTGATCAGGGGCTGGTCCTCGCGAGCGATGAACAGCGAGCCATCATAATAGATCACCGGCCGGGTGAGCGTGACCGTCTGCGAGCCGCACCTGACGACCGAGAACCCCGGCACTGCCACCAGTGGCGGGGAGCCTCCGTAGGTGAAGGCGTTGGTGAGCGGATCGTGCTGGATGCTTGAAGAGGGGGAGGGGAGTGCGGCAGCAATATTCAGCCAGGATCCCGGATCGGGCGGACCGGTAGGCGTGTACTTGCTCACAACCGGGACAAGGCCGTCGGTGTCGGCGAAGGTGTTAGTGCAACAGACCGTCACCAGAAGGATGAGAATGATAGAGGAACTGCCAACCCAGGTGTGCCCGTTGATCTCCGTGCACCGTTCAACGAAGGCATCCGGCTCCTGGACCCGCCGTTCTTCATTCCTCATTCTTCATTCCTCATTCACTTCGGCGGTGCCACCACCTCGATTCCCGCCTGTGCGGCGAGTTCCTTCAGGTCGTCCTCGATATCCTCATACACGATTGACACGTGCTGGGGGAAACCATACCGCAGGAAGGTTTCGAGCAGCGATCGCACCGGCGGCTCGAACCGGATGTTGACGAAGGTGCCTTTCAACGCGGGCAGTGTTTCCACGGCTCTGCCCGCCAGGAGGAGCATCCGGTATGCCCCGCGAAGCCACTGCAGCCGTGCCAGCGTCACTTCGCCGGTCTTCAGCGGGAAATCGAAGATCACGTTGTCCTTCCCGCTCGGCGAGTCGCTGATCTTCGGCTCGAATCGCGGGCTGACAAGCGAAGCCGGAGCATTCCCGCAGTTCCAGAATGTGACTACGTTGTTCTTCTCGTCCCTCTGCAGCCAGTCGGCGTAGAACGGCGGCCTGCCCGTGTACATGTGCTCGATGAGCATCGTGAGGGCGCCGTCGATGTCGCCGCTGCACGCCGTGGGGATGCCGGCGTCGGTTAGCCGTGCAGCAGCGGCGCAGATGCTTAGCTTCTGGTCGTCGATCAGCTCAGGCATGCAGTTGACGGCGAGCGCCGAGAGACCACGCCGGTCGGCAATCATGCGCAACGCCAGATGCGCCGAGCACGACCGCCTCACCGCATCGGCATCCGAGGCCTCGATCAGGTAATCGCCCGACCGTACCGACCGCAGGTCCGCGTCGATCTCGTCCTGCTTCAGGCTTCTCACCTGCGACAGCACTTCGGCAATGCCGACGTGGTTGACTTCGATGCCGAAGATGTTCTTGATGGCGAGGTCGTCGACAATGCACGGGTAGCAGCCGGCCGGCCTTCCGATAAGGGCAATCGCCGCCAGGCG
>DATKYA010000434.1:0-5219 GCA_035528775.1 Planctomycetota bacterium
TCCTCCGGATGCAGGCCGGTGCGGCGGAGGTAGTCGGCGAGCTCGCGCATCTCGCCCGGGCCGCAGCCCGGGTGGCTCGACATGAAATAGCAGACGATGAACTGCCGCTTCCCCAGCTCGCGGTTGATCCGGTCGAACCGCTGGCGGAACTCCTCGAACTGCTCGATGCCGGGCTTGCCCATCAGCCGCAGCACGCCCTCCGACACGTGCTCGGGCGCCACGCGCAGCCTGCCGCTCACGTGGTGCTCGCACAGCTCGCGGAGATAGCGGTCGTCCGGATCGGCTAGGCAGAGGTCGTATCGCACGCCGGTGCCGGTGAACACCTTGCGGACCCCCGGCACGGAGCGCGCCGCGCGCAGCAGCTCGATCAGCGGGCCGGCATCGGTGCGGAGATTGGGGCAGATGCGGCTCTCGCCGGTGCGCGAGATCAGGCAGCGGCGCGAGCACGGGCGGCGTGAAGCTGGCGCGACCGGGCCCGTCGGTTCCGATGGTTGGGCGGACGATTCAATCAACCTCGAATGACTCGTGCGAACGAAGACGTTCGCCGGTTGAAGTCCGCCCCTTATACGCTTGCAGCCGGTCATGTACATGTTGGCGGTGGGGCCGCCGATGTCGCTGACCACGCCCCGCCATTCGGGCAGCGCCTTCAGCCGCTCGATCTCGCGGATGATCGATTCCCTGCTGCGGCTCTGCACGACGCGGCCCTGGTGGAACGTGAGCGCGCAGAACGAGCAGTCGCCGTAGCACCCGCGGTGGCTGGTGATGGAGAACCGAACGGTCTCGAGCGCGGGCACTCCGCCCTGTGCGTCGCAGCTCGGGTGCCACCGCCGCTCGAACTGCAACCTGTGGAGCCGGTCAAGCTCGGCGGTCGTGAGCGGCTTCGCCGGCGGGTTCTGCACCACGAGCCGCGCGGCCGGGCCGTCGCCGTGACGCTGGATGATCGCCCGCCCGAAGAACGGGTCCTGATGCTCGTACGTGATCTTGAACGCCTCGCCGAACTTCGCCGGATCGGCCGCGCATTCCTCGAACGAAGGGATCGTGATGGATTCGCCGAACTTCGCGGGATCGGAAGCCGCATCGCGAGCGGAGCACGAATAGACGGTGCCGGGGACGTCGGTGATCGAATCAACCGGCTGCCCGTCGCGGAGCCGACGCGCGATCTCGACAATCTGCGCCTCGCCCATCCCGTACACGAGCAGGTCGGCCTTCGCGTCGAGCAGGATGCTGCGGCGGATTTTGTCTTCCCAGTAATCATAGTGTGCGAGCCGGCGGAGCGACGCCTCGATGCCGCCCAGCACGACCGGCGCGCCGGGGAATGCCTCGCGGATGCGGTTGGAGTAGACGATCGCTGCTCGATTGGGCCGGCGGCCGGCCTTGCCCCCGGGCGAGTAGGCGTCGTCGCGCCGCAGCTTGCGGGCGACCGTGTAGTGCGCGAGCATGGAATCGACGTTGCCCGCGGTCACGCCGAAGAACAGCCGCGGCCGGCCCAGCCGCCGGAAGTCGTCCGGCGAACGCCAGTCCGGCTGCGCGATGATCCCCACGCTGAAGCCATCGGCCTCCAGCGCCCGCCCGATCATCGCCGCGCCGAACGACGGATGATCCACGTAGGCATCGCCCGACACGATGACCACGTCGAGCTCGGCCAGCCCGTTGCGGCGCAGTTCCCCCGTTGTGGTATAAAGAAAAGCCATCGCAAATCAGAATGAGGAGTGAGGAATGAAGAATGAGGAATGGCCGCAAGCCGCGGTTCGTTCCTCATTCTTGGGAATCATGCTCGTGCAGAAGGCAGGCGGGGCGGGACGGACCCTGACCCCGGCCGTTGCGTGGACGTGACAGGGCGGACCTGTTACTTGTACCTTGGGACGGCGAGTTCGTGCTTGCCCTTGCGGCGGCGAGCATTCAGGATCTTGCGGCCCTTGCGAGTGCGCGTCCGCGCCAGAAATCCGCTGATCCGCTGCTTCTTGATGCGACTCTTACGAACCTTGACCTTCATTCCTGTTCCCCTTCACGAAAAAAAGCCTAGACACATGATTATAGCAGAAATGGCCGGTCGAGTCAACATCAGAATTCGCCCAATGTTGATCAGGCTGCAGGCCAAAGTTCTTCTGCTTTCCGCTTGATTCCTCCGCCCCTTCCTGTTAAGATTTCCGGCAACGAAACGCTCGGCGAGCAAGGCGTATCGGAGGTGCTGCCATGGCGATACCTGTCGAATGCAAGCAATGCGGGGAAAAGATCTCGGTGCCCGACGAGTTTGCGGGCAAGCGGGCGAAGTGCAAGTGCGGCGCGGTGATCGAGATCCCGGCGGCCGGTGCGGCCGCAGCGGGTGCTGCCCCGGTTCCCAAATCGGCCGGACGCTCAAACCTGCCGAAGCCCGAGCCGAAGGCCGCGATCCTGCCGAAAAAGCCACACGGGGACAGGGCGGCCGCACGCGGCGAACACGATGCGGCGGAACATCACGCGGGTTACTATTCGCGTTACAGCAAACCCGTGAAGCGCGGCAAGGGCGTGCTGGTGGTTTACGCCGTGGTCGGCCTGGCCGCCGTGGCGGTGATTGCGGTCGCGGTCGTGAAGTCGTCGAAGAAGCCGCAAGCCCAGCCGGCAGCGCCGCCCGTAGCCGGGTCGCCGGGGGCACTGCCGATCCCGATCACCACTGACGAGCCACCCAAGCCGGCCCCCCCCGTGACGCCCACCGATCCGATGGCGCTGCTCCCGGCCGACGCCAAGGGCATCGGCTTCGTGAACCTGAAACAGCTTGCGGCCGCCGGCCTGCTCGATTCGCTCGCCGGAGCACTCGAGCTGAACGCGATGGGGATCAACGTGCAGACGGACGTCGACACGGCGGCGGTGGCGTTCGACAAGTTCGGCCCCGGCTGCGCGAACGCGATGATCGTGGCCGGCTCGTTCACCGACTCGGCAAACATCTACAAGAAGTGCATGGTCGCGCGGCTGCGCGGCGCGCGGACGCGACGCTACGAGCGCGATTACGCCCTGCTCACGACGAAGGACGGCAGCAAGGCACTCTCGGTGATGGACGCCCACATGCTGGCATTCGGCACCGAGCGCGGCGTGAAGCGGGCCGTGAGCATCTACAAAGGCTCCGAGCGCGGCATGGTGAACGCCGCGCCCCTCATGGCACGCGGCAAGGCGCTCGCCGGCAAGACATTCTGGTTCACCGCCGACCTCTCGCTGCCGGCTCCGCCCGACGGCCAGAACCTGCCGGATCTCTCCACCGTGAAATCGGCGACGATCAGCGGGGAGGCGGCCGAGAAGTCGCTCGCCCTCTCCTGTACGCTCCAATGCGCCGACAAGGATTCGGCTGCGCTGCTCGCCGAAACCCTCAACGCTCAATTGCCGTCCCTCATGCCGGTGGCGGCCGTGCTGATGGGGGGTGACGAGAACAACATCGAGCCGCTGTCGGCCCTGCTTGCCACGGCGAAAGCTACGGCCAAAGGCGCCGAAGTGAGCATCGCCGCCTCGCTCGACGCCGACATGCTCGCCAAGGTGAAAGCTCTGAAGGTCAGCTTCGCCTGGGCACAGGAAGAACCCGTTGCCATGCCCGAGCCGCCGAAGCTGGAAGAAAAGCCGCGGCCGAAAGATGATTTCGACTTCTGAGGCGCTAATGGATGAAGAGGTTGAAGAGGAGGTGACAACGAAAGAACGAAAGAGGAAGGCGAACTCCGAACGTCGAAGTCAGAGGATAGGCGTTCCACTCTTTGTTCCTTGTTCCTCGTTCGTTGTCCCGCACCCTCTCTGTCCGCATTCTGAATTAGGGCTCGCAACTTTGAACTTTGAACCCATTAAGGAGAACACTCGTGAGAGCATTGCGCAGGATTCCACGGATGGGCATCGTTGTATTGGTGATCGCCATAGCCGGTTTGGCCGCGGGCTGCGGATCGAAGAAAGCGGCCAATCCGCTCGACTACGTGCCGGCGGACGCCAAGGGCGTGGGCTTCATCGACTTCCAGCAACTCGCTCGCGAGGGCATGATCGACAAGATCCTCGACCTCAAGCCGGATAAACCCGATGACAAGAACCCCCGTGAGACCCTCGCCGAGATGGGGATCGACGCGAACAAGGACCTGGTCGCCGGGGCCATCGGATTCACCGAGTTCAAAAGCCAGCAGAGCAAGGCCGACACATCGGGCGGCCTGATCCTCCTCGGCACGTTCAAGCCCGACACCGTCTACGAGGGACTGAAGAAGGACGAGAACCCGAAAGAGATCACCTACAAGAACCACAAGCTGATCCAGAAGGAAGACGGGTCCATCGCGGGCGTGCTGGACGGCAAGGTGCTGCTGTTCGCATCGGAGGCCTACGGCAAGCAGGTGATCGACGTCTACACGGGCGCAGCCGCGGCGCTGCCGAAGAACTCGCCGCTGCTGGCCCGCGTGAAGGACAAGCAGGGCGCCAGCCTATGGTTCACCGCCGACGTGCCGCCGCAGGGGCAGGCCGAGCCCAACCCGATGCTGCCCGGCATCGATCCTTCCAAGATCAAGACCTTCACCTTCTGGCTCACCGCCGCCAGCGAGGCCACCGATGTGCACGCGAGCATCGGCTGCACCGATCCGCCCGCCGCCGAATCGTTGAAAACCGGCCTTCAGGGGGCCGTCGGCATGCTCAGCGGCATGGTCATGATGTTCTCCGGCGGCGATCCGGAGATCAGCCAGACCTTCACCGAGCTGACGCAGAATATCAAGATCAACGCCGCCGGCGCCAACACGACTGTCGACCTTGCCCTTGATTCGCAGCTTATCGACAAGCTCAAGGCCGTCGCCGCGAAGATGAAGTCGCAAACGCCCCCCGGCGGCATGGACCCGCGCGAATTCGGCGAACCGGATGAGGAGGATGATGACGGCGACGGCGGCGACGTGGAAGACGCCGAAGACGACGGGGTGGATGACGCCGGCGAGGCGGAGGAACAATGAGGGAGGTTCTCCCTCTTCTGAGTGCCTTTTCCGGGCTTTTCGCGGTTACTGATTCTTCCCCAGCCTCCCCCGCACGAAGATCAGGTCCTCGATGTTCACCCGCCCATCGGCGTTCGCATCGGCCTTGCGGGCGGCCGGCGAGGAGGCGGGGTCCTGCCCCAGGCTCACTCGGATGGTGATGAGATCGAGGACGTTCACCCTCCCGTCGTAGTTCACGTCGCCGGGGAGGAATTCGTACGCCCCGATGTCGACGGTCGCCGTGGCGTCGAGGTTGCCGTCCATGATGCGGGGGAT
>DATKYA010000435.1:0-11831 GCA_035528775.1 Planctomycetota bacterium
CACCTGCTCGACGCGATCGACGTCGCAGTACGGCTTCTCGAACAGCCCGAGCACGAACTTCAGCCGCAGAATGCGGCGCACCGCGCGGTCGACCAGCTCCTCCGTGATCTGCCCGCGCTGCAGGGCGAGCTTGATCGACTCCTGCGAATAGCCGCCGCCCGACATTTCTGCGTCGACGCCCGCATCGAGCGCCCGCGCACCGGCGTGGGCGACGTCGTCCGCCGCGTGGTGGTCCTGCCAGATAACCTTGATCGAACCCATGTCGGAAACCACGTATCCTTCGAATCCCCATTCGTCGCGGAGGACGCCGGTGAGCAGCCCCTTGTGGCACGAGCAGGGCATGCCGTCGAGCTCGTTGTATGACGACATCACTGACTGTGCCCCGGCCTTGATGCATGCCTCGAACGGAGCGAGGCAGAGCTCGCGCAGCTCGCGCGGGCCGACGTGCGGCGGGTAGGCGTTGTGCCCGCCCTCCGGCCAGCCGTGCGCCGCGAAGTGCTTGATCGTGGCAATGATCGAGCCGGTGCTGTTCAGGCGCTTGCCCTGTAGACCGGTCACCGCCGCCACGCCCATGCGGCTCACGAGGTAGGGGTCTTCGCCGAAGGTTTCCTCAGTGCGGCCCCAGCGGGGGTCGCGGACGACGTCCAGCACGGGCGAGCACGTTTGCGTGCAGCCCTGGGCGCGCGTCTCGGCGGCCACGGCGGCGGTCATCTTCTGCACGAGCGCCGGATTCCACGTGCTGGCCGCGCAGATGGGCACCGGGAAGACCGTGCCGCCGATCGCCATGTGCCCGTGCGAGCATTCCTCGTTGAAGATCAGCGGGATGCCCAGGCGGGTGTTTTCGATGGCGAATCGCTGGATGGCGTTGACGGCTTCGGCTCCTTCGCGCGGGCCGATGCCGGAGTCGAGCGTCACGCCCGTCCACGGGTCCGCCCGCAGCACGCCATAGAGCGAGCCGAGGCCGTTGCCCGACAGGATTTTCCGGAAGTCGTCGCTAACCTCGATCCTGCCGTTCTTGTTCGTGAACGCCTTCCAGGCAAGCTCCTGGGTGAGCTGGCCGATCTTCTCCTCAAGCGTCATGCGGCGGAGGAGGTCGGCAACGCGCCGCGGAATCGGGAGCGAGCGATCCCTGTATTTCGGTGTCTTGGTTGCTGCTTTCTTCGCCATCGGAGATATCCTTTCTGTATGCCTCTCGCAGGGATCATTGAGTCCCTGTTCCCTGTTCCTTGTTCCCTGTTCCTTGTTCCCTCATCTTCTTCTCCTGCTTCGGTAGGGGCGAACCTTGTGTTCGCCCTCCCCTGAATACCTGCGAAAGGAGGAACAAGGAACAGAGAACAAGGAACAAGGAAAGATCAGACCATCGTGCCCGCGGGCCGCACACCGTCCCGGGAACGGCCGCGGAGCGAAGCGTGCCGCCCGTGCACCACTACCTGGGTGGCCACGGCCAGCATCACCAGCCCGGCGCCGAATGCGTAGGGCACGGGCAGCCCGGCATGGTCCGCCAGTATTCCGCCGATCAGTGGCCCGGCGATTCCGGTGGCGCCGACGACAGACTCGTTGAATGAAACGTATCGCGCGCTTTTCACCGGATGCACGAGCGCGTGGAACACGAGGTAGAAGAAGAACGCGCCGCAGTAGACGCCATAAGCCGCCGCGGCGAGGTAGAATGCGGGCGCCCGCGTGGCGAGGGCGAACAATCCCAGCCCGGCCGCGCCCAGCGCGCCGAACGCCGCCAGCGGCAGCGGCCTGTACATCCATAGCCTGCTCCGCATGAGGGCCAGCCCGGTGAGCGCCTGCGTGCCGCACGAGATGAAAAACACGGTGCCCTGCTCCATGCGCGTGAGATGGAAGAAACTGCCGCTGCTGGGGAACACGCCCCGAATCATGGAAAAGGTAAGCGCCCCGATGCCGCCGCACAGCCAGCCCATCCACGCGAGGTCGGGCAGGCGCGAGTAGTCGAGCGGCTCAAGCACCGGGCCGGCGGCGGGCTCGGGCTGCGGGTGCGCCGGGGCGTCGTCGCCGTGGTGCTTTAGCAGGTACACCCCCAGCCCCGTTGCCACGGCTGCCGCCAGGACAAACAGGAAGCACGACGTCCACCCGAAATGGCTCCACAGGAAGCCGGTGATGAACGGGCCAGTCGCCATGCCGGTGCTCCATGCGAAAGTGTAGAGGCCGGTCGAATACGCCACGCCCTTCGCGGCACCGCTGTCCACCGCTTTCATGAACACCTGGAAGGCAACGAAGAAGAACCCGATGATGAACGCCGTGACCGCGACCAGCACGCAGGTGACCGTGTAGCCGGGGATGAAGATGAAGGCGTACGCCATCCCGGCCACCGCAAGGCATACGCCGATGAGGATCCGGGCGGCATTGCGGGGCGTCACCAACCGCCCGACGATCGGGCATGCCAGGAGGTAGGCGATCGACCACGCGGTGATGACGTTTGCCACCTGTGCGGCGCTTCGACCGTTCTCGGCCGCTCGCACACTGCACGCAAACACGATCGAGCCTACCACCATGTCCATCAGAAAGGGGAAAACGTAGATCAGAATTCTGCTCATACGGCCGCGCTTCCGGGGATGCGGGAAACCAGAATGAAGATCATAAGATTACCGGAAGATTGGAATGTTATCAATGGAAAAAGGATGACGGATGAAGAGATGATGGGGTGGTGGGGTGGTGGGGTGGTGGGGTGAAGAGCAAGAACAGCAGTCAGGAGATTCTCGTCGTCCATCGAGTCCACTTTGTCCACTTTGTCCACTTGGTCCACTTGGCCCGCGGGCCCGGTTGGTGCGCCGGCCGGCGTTACAATGTTTTACACTCGTCTGGGGGCATTTTTCCCTCAAGTTGTTGACATCTTCCCCCTCGCGCGATATGCTTAGACAGTGCTATCAAGGAGAGGAAGGGGGAGCACAACGCTACTGGTTCATCATCTCGGCACTCGATCCCTGTCAGGGCCCGCGAGTCCGGTTCCCCGCCGGCTGCGCTGAACTTCGGTTCAACCCCGCCGAATCCCCGTCATCCCGGACGACTTGCTGATCACGCTCATTCCAGCGCGGCGGCATTGCCGCGCGCGCACACGCATCACCACTCCGGAGAAGCGGGTAATGGACGACCCAGGCAAGCTCGCGACGAAAGACGGCAAGGACGACACTGCAACTGAGAGCACACTGGCGGGCGAGCCGCCCGAATCGGATGTGCAGCAGATCGGGAAGGTTCCCCAGGGCGGGTTCTTCACCGTGCGCGTCATCAGTCCCAAGCCGCCCAAGCCCTACCTGAAAACCACCATCACGCTCGGAGCATGGACGCTGCTGATCCTCTTTGCCATGGCCGCCGCGTGCTCCTTGAGCATGCTGTGCCTGAAGCAGAAGATGCTCTACTCCAATGTCGAGTTTGCCGCGAGCCTGAGGCGCGAGCCTGTCCTGCGAAACGTCGTGGAGGGCTACTACGACTTCGTGTGGTGGGCGGCGTTCATCGTGTTCTTCTTGTCGGCGGTGGCGGCCCTGGGGGCATTGAGGAGGAAGGGCTGGAGCCTGAAAATGATGCGGCGGCTCTCCTACGTGTGGTGCGGGCTGGCCGTAGTCTGCGTGGTGTGGTGGGCGGCGTCGGTGTGGGGGCTGGTGAAAACCGGATCGCCCGTCGCCAGCACCGGTCTGCTGTTCTGCCTGCTGACGATCGGCCTGAGCTGGGCAGTGCGCCGGTTCCTGACGTTTCCGCAGGTGCTCGGCGAGTTCAAGCAGAGCAAGCCCCAGAAGCTGTCGTTCATGCCGGGGATAATGATGATGCCGGCCGAATGATCAGGGGGATGAAGCAACGGATCGAGCGTGCGAATGGCATTCCCTGTTTGCGGCGGGCCTGGCCCGGGAGGCCAAAGCCCAAAGCCCATAGCCTGAATGGAGCAAGCAGCGCCCCCGAATAGTTCGGCAACCGAACACAAGATCCCTGAACAGCCCCTCACGTGTGTTCCTGCCTTGCAGGCCAGCCCTGCGGGGCGCTGCTTGCCGCAATTGCCGCACTGAAGACCGATCAGGAGAAGAACGATGCTGGTGCTGACGAGGAAAGTTGGCGAGGAGATCTTTCTGGAGCACGATGGCGTCCGGATCGTGGTGAAGCTGCTGAAGATCCACGGGCGGGCGGCGAAGCTCGGGATCGCGGCCCCGCGCGAAGTGAGCATTCACCGGTTCGGGAGCGAAGACAGCCGGCCGGCCCAGCCGGCGCCGGCCGTTGCAGCCGAGCCGCCGCCGCGTTCTGGCGGCCTCCGCAGAACATTCCACCGGCTGTTCAACACGCGACCGGCCGCCGGGCCGCACCGGTGACCGCGCCGGGCCGTCGAATGGCGTTGTTTTTCCGCCGTGCCCGCCTTACAATGAAGCCATGGCAAGCAATCTCGCCGTAGTGCTCCTCAGCGGCGGAATGGATAGTTGCGTGACGGCCGCCATCGCCGCCCGGACGCTAGATCTCGCCCTGATGCACGTCAACTATCGCCAACGCACGGAAGCCCGCGAGCTGCGGGCGTTCAGCGACGTCGCCGACTTCTACCGCGTGCCCGCCGGGCGGAGGATGATCGTGGACGTCGACCACCTCCGGCGAATCGGCGGCTCCGCGCTCACCGATCCCGCCATCGCGGTGCCGGAGGCCGACCTCGGCCGCCAGGGCGTGCCGCCGTCGTACGTGCCATTCCGCAACGCCAACGTGCTGTGCATGGCCGTCTCGTGGGCCGAAGTGATCGGGGCCGGGAGAATCTTCATCGGCGCGGTGGAGGACGATTCGTCGGGCTATCCCGACTGCAGGCAGGTGTTCTACGACGCATTCAACCGCCTGATCGCCGCCGGCACAAAGCCCGATACGCACGTCGAGGTGGTAACGCCGCTGATCCGGCTGCGCAAGAGCGAGATCGTCCGCCGCGGCATCGAGTTGGGCGCGCCCCTGGAGCTCACGTGGTCGTGCTACCAGGCCGAGGAGCGGGCGTGCGGCCGGTGCGACAGTTGCGCCCTGCGGCTGCGCGGGTTTCGCGAGGCCGGCCACGACGATCCCATTCCATACGAAAGCCGTTGATCCACAGATGAAGAGAAGACGAAGGGATGATCCACAGATTGCACAGATTGCACAGATTGCACAGATCAGGAGAAGGAGGTAAGAGATGAATAATGTTAACTTATATCCGCTCTCCTCTTCATCTGTGCAATCTGTGTAATCTGTGGATTCTTCCCTCTTCCTCTTCTGTGCAATCTGCGTAATCTGTGGATTCTTCCCTCTTCCTCTTCTGTGCAATCTGTGTAATCTGTGGATTCTTCCCTCTTCCTCTTCTGTGCAATCTGTGGATCACATCACTACACCACGCCGTTGTCGCCGATCGCCTGGTTCTCGAAGATATTGTCGTTGGGCTTGCAGGGCTTGGAAAACTCGAGCAGCAACGCCGGCCCCTTGCCGGTGAAGGAGTGATCCGTCCCCTGCTGCATGGCGAGGAAGGAGCCTTCCTTGCGGGTGATGCGCTTGCCGGCCACTTTCATCGTCACCGTGCCCTTCAGGATGAAGAACGTTTCGTGCTTGAAGTCGTGGTGATGGTAGGGGCAGGTCTGGCCGTCGAACACGAAGAGGAATTTGCCGCAGTAGCCTTCCTCCATTTCATTCGCTACCCAGTATTCGATGAGGCCCGTCTTCTTGAAGTCGCCCAGGCCGAAGTCGAGCACTTGCGGGGTGACCTCGGGCATGGAGATGCCCCATTTCTTCAGTTGCGCGTTGAATTTCGCGAGGGCGTCCTTGCGGGCCTTGCCGTAGATCTGGAATTGCTTGCGTTCAACGTCTGCCATGTCGGCTCCTTTCTGCACGTTGGTTGCCACGGTAAGCAGATCCTATGTTACCGGGAGCGGGGCGAAAGGTCAAGCAAAATGCGGTCTTCGCTTTCCTGTTGCCTTCTTCCCCGGCCATTCGACGTTTGACGTTCGCCTTCCGCCGCCTCATCCACCGGCCCATTACCCAATGGCGTGAGATTAAGGATGCCTGGTCGCTGTAGGGGCGGGCTGAGCGATGTCTTCCTGCGACCGAAGCGGTCGCCGCGAATCGCCCGCCCTCTTTTGGCCTTATCCTCACGCCATTGGCCCCATTACCCCACCACCCCAACTCCCCGTTTGTCACTTGACTGTCGCCCTTCCCGCAACTATAATCAGGAAGGTACTGACAGAGAGAAGGTAATCGCCTATGAGAATCCTGATAGCGGGCGCCGGCGTTGTCGGCTCGAACCTGGCGGAGCAGCTCTCGATCGAGGGCCACGAGATTTCGGTGGTGGACCTCGACTCCGAGGTGCTGCGGGCGCTTGCGGACAAGCTGGACATCCTGACAGTGGCCGGCCAGGCCAGCAGCCTGCGGACGCTGGAGGCGGCCGGCATCGCCGACGCCGAGATGGTCATCGCCGTCACCCAGAGCGACGAGGTGAACATGATCGTGTGCGCCCTCGCCGCCGCCAAGGGCGTGCCCGTGAAGATCGCTCGTATCCGCAACGAGGAATTCTCGGGCGACAACCCGGCATTCGACCCCGCCCGCCTCGGCATCGACAAGGCGATCAACCCCGAGCAGGTGGCCGTCGACTACATCATCAAGTACATCAATACTCCGGGCGCGACCGACGTTGCCGACTTCGCCGGCGGCCGCGTGCTGATGCGCGGATTCATGGTCACCGCCGACATGCCCATCGCCAACCACACGCTCATGGAGCTCAAGCAGTTCGAGGCCATGAAGTCGGTGCTCATCGTCGGCATCTATCGCGCCGGCAGGCTCTCCATTCCCAACAAGGGCGACGTGATGGTCAAGCCGGGCGACAACATCTTCGTGGTGATGTCGCACGAAGCACTCGATGCCTTCCTGGCGCTGCTCGGCAAGCACAAGGACGAGACGAAGAAGCTGGTGATTTACGGAGCCACGCTCACCGGCATGGGGCTTGCCGGGAAGATGGAGGAGCACGTGAACAACATCGTGCTGATCGAGCCTGACCCGGAGCGGGCCAGGCGCGCCTCTGAAAAGCTCACCTCCACCCTCGTGCTGCAGGGTGAAGGCAGCGACCTCGACATCCTCCGCGAGGCCGGCGTGAGCACGGCCGACTACTTCGCCGCCGTCTCGGCCGACAACGAGGACAACCTGATGGCCTCCCTGCTGGCCAAGAAGGAAGGCGCCGGGCGCGTCATCGTCCTCACCACCGAACCCCGCTACATCTCCGTCTTCAAGTCGATCGGCCTCGAAGTGGTGATCAACCCCCGGCTGATCACGGCGGGGATGATCCTGCAGCACGTGCGCAAGGGCAGGGTGCTCTCGGCGATCCCGATCCGCGACAGCGCCGCCGAAGTGCTCGAGCTGCAAGTGCAGGAGAAGACCCGCGGCGTCGGGAAGCCATTGCGACGGATATGGAAGAAGTTCGTCGGCGGATCCATCGTCGGAGCAATCATGCGCGACGGCGAGCTGATCATCCCCGACGGCAACAGCGTCATCCAGCCCGGCGACAATGTGATTGTTTTCGCCCTGCCGGAAGCGATCGAAGACGTTGAAGGGCTGTTCGTCAAGCGGTAGAAGAGCAAGAAGGCCACGAAGGTACGAAGAACACGAAGAGCACGAAGAAGAGGGAATCAAGAAGCCGCTGCCGGCCTCTTCTTCGTGAGCTTTGCGCCACTTTGCGCAGGAAACGATATCCCATGGAGGTGATGGACTGAATGGACTCAGTGGACGCATATGCCATTTTCATCGGTCCAAAGCCCAATACCGGTTACGCCGGAAGGCTGCCGGCAGCCGACCCTGTAGCCTGTAGCCTGTAGCCTGTGTACCTGTAGCCTGTCGACAGGGAGCAGTTGACATCAACGTTCGGATCATTCTCTCATCGCTGGGCATGCTGCTGCTGATCTTTGCGGCAGTGATGGGCGTGCCGCTGCTGGTGGCGATCTTCTACGAGGGGCCGGCTGCCCGGGCGGCGGGCGCGGTGATCTCGCAGGCGGCCTGGCACCAGGAGATCAGGGCATTCTCGATCGCCATCGGTGTATCGGCGGCGGCGGGGTTTGTGCTGAGGGTGCTCAGCCGCGGCGCCCGCGCCAAGGAGATCACGGTCCGCGAAGGCTTTGCGGTGGTGGGCATCGCCTGGGCGGCGCTGGCGGCCGTGGGCGCGCTTCCCTTCTACTTCTCCGGCCAGCCCGGCTTTGAAACCTACACCAACTGCTACTTCGAGAGCATCAGCGGCCTCACCACCACCGGATCGTCCATCCTCGCCAACATCGAGATCCTGCCCAACGGCCTGCTGTTCTGGCGCAGCTTCACGCACTGGATCGGCGGGATGGGCATCGTGGTGCTCGCCGTGGCGATCTTCCCGGCCTTGGGGATCGGCGGCTACCAGTTGTACCGGGCGGAGGTGTCGGGCACCACGAAGGAAAAGCTCACCCCGCGCATCACGGAGACGGCCAAGATCCTCTGGGGCGTCTACGTGCTGTTCACCATCGTGCTCACGCTGTTGCTGCTGCCGAAGATGAGCCTGTTCGACGCCCTCTGCCAGACGTTCGGCTGCCTGGCAACCGGTGGATTTTCCACGAAGAATCTCTCGATCGCGGCGTTCAACAGCGTCTACGTTGACGTGGTGATCATGGTTTTCACCTTTCTTGCGGGGATCAACTTCACGCTGCACTACCAGGCTTTGCGGGGGAACCTGCGCTCGCTGCTGCAGGACAGCCAGACGCGGTTTTTCACGGGCAGCGTGCTGCTGGCTATCGTGCTGGTCACCGTTTCCACCTGGCTCACCACGCCTATGCCCAAGGAGGGCCGCCCGGTGACGGAGGCCGTCCGCGCCGAGCAGGCCAAGGTGGCCACCCTGCCGGGTGCCTTGCACCGCTCTGCTTTTGAGGTGGTGACCACCCACAGTGCCTGCGGATTCGTGACGGCCGACTACGACCTGTGGCCGAACTTCTGCCGAGTGCTGCTCGTGCTGCTGATGTTCATGGGCGGATGTGCCGGCTCCACCAGCGGCGGATTGAAGTCGATCAGGATACTCCTGCTGCTGAAGATGGCCCGGCGCGAGATCGACAAGATGATCCGCCCGCGGGCGGTGCTGCCGGTGAAGCTGGCGGGGCAGGCCGTCGACGAGAGCGTGCTGCAGAACGTGGGAGCGCTGTTCATCCTCTGGCTGATGATCTTCGCCGTCGCCACCATCGTGATGACGTGGTTTGTGCCAAACATCGAGACTGCCTTGTCAGCCGTGGCGTGCACCATGGGGGGTGTCGGCCCCGGATTGGCCGGCGTGGGGCCGATGCAGAACTTCAACGGCGTGGCCACGCCCGGCAAGTGGATCCTCAGCGCCTGCATGCTCCTGGGCCGCCTCGAAATCTACAGCATCATCATGCTAATGTTCAGAAAAACATGGCGGAGGTAGAAGGAGACACTATTGAACATCACGCTGACCTTCTTGATTTCCCGGCTAACTGAGCCGAAGGGCTATGGGCGTTTGGCTTTGGGCCGGAGAAGCCATCGGCGCACCAGCGCCCATAGCCCGTAGCAACAGCCTGCACGCATGGCTTCTCAACTTCTCAACTTCTCAACTTCTTAGCTTCTTGGCTTCTTTCTTCGGAGTTTCCCATGCGAATCAAGCAATCCGTCTGTTACCCGATCATGAAATCAAAGGATATCACGTTCGACCAGCTCTTCGGCACGGTAGCCGACATCGGCTTCGCGGCGGTCGAGATGTGGGGCCGCGGGGCGGAATTCGAGGAAGTGATCAGCACCGCGAAGAAGCACAAGCTCGTCGTTGCCAGCATGTGCGGCCACGGCACGCTTCCAAACGGCCTGAACAACCGCGCCAACCACGACCGCATCGAGGCCGAGCTGAAGGAATCGATCGACATCGCCGCCCGCTGCGACATTCCCGGCGTGATCTGCTTCTCGGGCAACCGCCAGCCGCACATGGGCGAGCTTGAGGCGATCGACGCCGTGGCCGACGGCCTCCGCCGCGTCGCGCCGTACGCCGAAAAGAAGGGCGTGAACCTCAACCTCGAGCTGCTCAACTCCAAGGTCGATCACGCCGGTTACCAGTGCGACCACACCGCCTGGGGAGCCGCCGTCTGCGAGAAGGTCGACAGCCCCCGCGTGAAGCTGCTCTACGACATCTACCACATGCAGATCATGGAAGGCGACATCATCCGCACGATCCGCGAGAGCATCAAGTGGATCGGCCACTTCCACACCGCCGGCAACCCCGGCCGCAAGGACATGGACGACACCCAGGAGCTGAACTACACCGGCATCTGTAAGGCCATCGCCGACACCGATTACGAGTACTACGTGGGACACGAGTTCAGCCCCAAGGGCGACTGGGTGGAATCGCTGAAGAAGGCGTTTGCGATGTGCGATCAGGGGTAGGCGCCTTCGGCCTGCTGGCGGCTGTTTTCAACACGAAGCAGAGACGCCCCGGTGGGGCGTCTGAGACGTGCCACCGGCTGAGACGTGCCACCGGCACGTCTCTACTTTCTTTCGGTGATTTCAGATGCGTCGACGAGATGAAGTAGACCGCCTGATCGACGGCATCGGCCTCGTGCCGGCCGGAAAGCAACGCCGGGTGGCGGCCGTGCTGTTCACCTACCGTTGCACGATTGCCTGCAAGCATTGCCTCTTCGGCTGCTCGGGCGGGCGGCCCGACGTGGTGATGGCGCCCCGCCAGTGCGCGGACGCCCTTGCCCTGCTGCACGAGACCGGGCGCGTCGTTCATATCGCGGGCGGAGAGGCGATGCTGTATTGGGACGCCTTGCGGGAGGCGGTGGCGATCGCAGCCGCCGAAGGTAACGCTCCGCACTTCATCGAGACGAACTGCTCGTTTGCCACCGACGACGCCGTAGTGCGGGAGCGGCTCGGTTTTCTCGCGGCGCACGGCGTGAAGGGCTTGCTTGCGTCGTCCGACCCGTTCCACCAGGCGTTTGTGCCGGCTGAGCGGTTTCTCCGCGTGCGCCGGATAGCGTGGAACGTCTTCGGCGAGCGGAATTTCTGGGGGACGAACGCGCCGGATGCCGAGATCCGGGAGAACGAGGCCATCGCGCTAGACGCTCTCCGCTTGCGCGAGTACGTGCGGCGCGCGCCGCCCGCGATGGTCGGCTCGGCGTGCCACGAGCTTGCGGGCTGCCTGGACGCCTTCGCGCCGGACGACCCTCGCCTGCCGGTCTGGGGCTGGCAGGGGCCGCGAGCGAATTCGGGGTGTGTCGATCAGTTTTCCGTGCCGTCGCTGTGGGAGCTGCACGTCGATCCGTACGGCAACATCCAGACCAACTGCGGCATCATCCTGGGCCACGTACCGGAGACGACGCCTGCCCGGCTGCTCGCGGCCGGCCCGGAGCGCGCCAATCGCTTCGTGGAGGTCGTCTGCCGGGAGGGCGCCCTCGGCCTGGCCAAGCTCGCCTGCCGCGACTACGGCTTCGTGATGCCCGAGCGCGTGACGCAGACCTGCCACCTGTGCTATCTCGCGCGGCGGTTCCTGCGAAAACACTATCCGGATGTCTTCGGCCCGGGGGAAGTCTACGCGGCGGGGGTCATGGAATGCTGATGAGCGCGTCCTTCCGCTGTCTTTCAAACTTGAATAGCGCTGTCTTGAGCGCTATAATGGAATACTGGACACAAGAACGGCAGGTCGCCTCCCCGTGAAAGCGCTTGGGATTGAATCTCTCGAAACTGTTTGACTGGCTGAGACGCGGACCCGGCAAGGATTTTCTGGGCGAGTACAGGATCCTCGGCGAGCCGATCGCCGACGGGCCGATGTCGGTCGTCTTCAGGGCGGTGGGGTTGCCCATGGGGAGCGCGGAAACCGCGGATCGGCTGGTTGCCATCAA
>DATKYA010000436.1:0-2221 GCA_035528775.1 Planctomycetota bacterium
CGAGAGCACCGGCCCGGCCGCCGCGATTCCGAGCAGCAGGGCGGAAACCGCCGCGAGCACGAGCGGCAGGTCCAGCACCGTCCGGCGCTTGCGGCCGGAATCGGCGAGCTTGCGCGCGAGCGACTGCCACAGCAGCAGGCTGGCGACCGGCACTTCGCGGCGGCGGGCGCGCCACAGGGCGATCAGCACGGCCGCCGGCACGCCGATCAGCGCCGCCAGGGCGTATGGCCACAGGAAATTCATTGCACCACGCCTCCGCGCCGCAGATAACCCAGCATCAGCTCGTCGAACGGCACGTCGCTGAGCGCCGTCACGAACGCGATGCCCTGGGCAGAACAGAACACCTTCCATCCGTCGACGAACTCGTTGAGGACGTGCTCGTACTCCTGGAGCTCGGCCCCGTCGATCCAGAGGCTGTGCGAGTCGCCCGTTTCGCAGTCCTTGAGGTGCAGCCTGCCCGTCTGGGCGGGAGCGACCTCATCGCGGCTGAGAAGCTGGATCACGCACGGCTCGAATCCCCTGGCCGGCAGCGTGGCGAGGCCGGCCTTGCAGTCGGCGTCCATCAGGTCGGAGATGAGCACGACCAGGCTTCGGCGGGGCATCCGGCCGTATAAGGTTTTCAAGGAGCCGTGAATGCTGGTACGCCCGCCGGGCCGCACGTCGCGCAGCTCGGCGAGGACCTCGGTGATCCTGCCCTTCCGGCCAGCCACCGAGATCGAGCGATGAAGATCGTCGGAGAACGTGGTAACGACCGCTTCGTCGCCCGCCACGAGCGCCAGATAGGCGAACGACGCCGCGAGCTGCTTGCCGCAGGCGAGCTTGGACGGCCTGCCGAACTGCATCGACCGGCTGGCGTCCAGCAGCACGGTCACGCTGCGCCGTTCTTCGCGGGCGTATTCCTTCACAAACAGCGAGTCGCTGCGGCCGAAGACGTTCCAGTCGATGTACCGGAAATCGTCGCCTGCGGCGTATCGGCGGTGCTCGCGGAACTCCATGCGGCCGCCGCGCTCGGTACCGATGCTCTCGCCTGCTCCGCGCCCGCCGCGAAGCCGCCGGTATACGAGTTCCAACAGCTCGAGCTTGCGCAGGAAAGCGGTGTCGAAGGGATCAGTGGTCATACGCTGTTTCAGCGGGACCGCCAAGGGCAGGGCCGGCGCCGCTAGTGGCCGCACGTCCCTGCACGATCAGCTTGTTGAAAAACACACTATCTAATCTACCATGATGACTGCAGGTTATCAAGTATGAAACGGTGAACCCGGAATGGCGAATGGGCGGAACGAGCAGGCGTTTGCGGCGGGCGGGCGAGGCGTCTCACTCGGCATCATCGTCCCAGACATAGCTGCCCCTCCTCCCCCCGATGTTCTTCCCCATTCTCAGGCTCCAGCCCTTGCCGTTGTCGTCCCAGAAGCGATGCCGCGTGCCCAGCAGCACGAGACCGGTCTCGCCGGTTGTCCATTGCGGGTAGCGCTGGCAGTATCGAAGCGGCTGCAGGCCCAGGATCGGCTTCCCGGCTGTCGATCCTGATCCAGAAACAGATGGTGAACCGGTGCAACAGCTTGCGGACGACGGGCTGGCGGATTTCGATCCGCAACTGCTCGCCGGCGATGCGGACGGCCTTGCCGCGCCGGCCATCGGGCGTGCGCTCGGCGCCGATCAGCCCAGCGTCGTTGCCGTTGCCCGACGCATCCGCGAGCCGTGCCGGATCGGCGCCCTCCATCGGATAGCTCGCCACCAGCGGCACTGGCTCGGCCGCGGCCGCCCGCTACGCCAGGCCGAAACCGGCCGCACATAGGATGATGATACATCGCACGAGAAACATTGCCACTGATAATACCGCCTCCGGACGTGCAACGCAAGAGGGAACTGAGTGGACCAAATGGACGAAGACGCATCTTGTTTCGCTCCCGCCCGTTTGGTATGATGTGGCTCAGGGTCAGTCAATTCTTCGTGGTTTCCTGCGCGAATTGCCGGCTGCCCGCAGGCCCCTTCAGGGGGCTTGCCGGCGGCCACGCCGCCGGTAATAGCACCGTCCTTCAGGGCGGTGGTCCATCGGCGCCAAACCAGCACACCGCCCTGAAGGACGGTGCTAACACCCGGCTCGGAAGCGTGCGGACTGCCCAGTCCGCCGGAATGCCCGTGAACGGGCATGCAGCGAGCGAAGACGCGGGATTCCAAAAACCATATTCCGTTGCCGCACCCGGTTTTGCATTGCTCGGCTCGT
>DATKYA010000437.1:0-5801 GCA_035528775.1 Planctomycetota bacterium
CCGATACTTCCGAGCTCGGCCCCAACAAGACAGGCTCGGTCTACGGCCACGTGTTTGCCGTGCCCGGGCGCGGCTTGGCGGTCTGCGGCCATTACCGCAAACCGGTCGGCACCGGGCTGTGGATTTCGTTCTCGAGCGACACCGGCCAGACCTGGCAGAAGCCGCAGACGATCACGGCGGAGAAACTCGTCGAGCCGTGCTTCATAAGTGTCGGTAATGACCGCCTGATCGGGCTGGCGCGGAGCGACGGTGCCCGCGGCTACCTGCAATTCGTGAGCGCCGACAACGGGGTAACATGGGACGAGCCGACACTCGTGCTGTCGGGCGAGCAGGCCGTCCATCCCAGCCCGTTCGTGACCCTCAGCGCGAATGATCCCGGCAGGCTGCTGGCCCTGCAGTCGCAGCGAACTCCCCGTGGCGAGATCTACGTATGGTCGGCCGATGCGGCGGAACTGGCTTGGCGGCGGATCGGGCTGCTGGCGTCGTTCAAGGGCTGCGAGGACTACTCCTACCCCTGGATGACGCACCTGCACGATAACGTGTGGTACGCGGTGTTCTACGCGGGCAAGACGAACGGGCCGAATTCAATCTACGGCATGGAGGTCGAGATTCCCCGGGTCGAGCCGCGCGGGAAGACGGACGATGGCCGCTGAGGGACTTTGCCGGCGAGGGCGAAATCACCCGGGTTCCAGCTTAAAGCAAAAAATATTTGTTTTCATTTTACTTAGAACCGATGCGGATAGTTCGCCCCATTGTGAAACTCTATGACCTTTTTTACTTGACAAACGCGCTTTTATGTGGTATACTAGTTTGAGGAGGGACTGCGCATTTCTTTCGCAACCCTTTCCCGGTAGGGGCAGGTCGAGTCTTCGAGTTGCCTGCCCCTTCCACCGATCTCCCGGTCGAACTTTCGTTCATGCAACCGTGGCCGCAGCCTGTTTGTTCCTTCATTTCTCCATTTTCCCCCATTTTCCCCCCATTTCGCCTCTTGCAATCTTCCGGGAAAACGTCATAATCTAACCCACCGTGTTTTGCCGCGTGAAGATGCTGCTCCCGAAACCTATCCCGAATCCTCGCCTCCGTCAGTTCAAGGAGAACACGATGAAGCATTTCCTGTTGCTCGCGTTGGTCTTCCTGGCATGCGCGTGTTCCGGCACGGCCAGCAGATTCGTCCGACCTGACGGCGTGCCCACCGACGTGCTGCCCGAATACAACAACGTGCCGGTCACGGCCCTGGTCGAGGACAGCGAATCGGTGCGGATGGCGGTCGGTGCGGCGTGGGACGACGCCCTGGCCTGCCGTGCGCTCGCCGGCTACCTGGAGCCGTGGGGCGGCACATCGTCAGCGTACATCTCCACCGGGATGTGGGCGCAAATCGAGAGCGACAGGATCGTCGCCCGCGGCGCCCGCATATACGAGCTCGTCAAGTGTGTCGACGACGGCATCAACAGCGTGCGGTTCGCCCGCGACACCCGTGACGAGCCGCGCTTGATGGAAGACGTGGCGTTCTGGCGCAACGAGCTCGCACTCGCCGCCACACAGGTGCTCGCCTACGCGAAGGACGCCGCCGACCTGCGGGCCGCGATCGAGCAATACTTGGAGGCCGAAGCCGCCCGACGCGGGATCGCCGCACGGTTCATTGACGGCAGACCATGGGCCAACCCTGAACGCGAAGCCTGGCGCAAGGCCGGACCCGCCACCGGCGTTCGACTCCCGCTCCATCCGCACCCTGGCTCGCTGCCCGACTGGTGGGACAAGAACCTGTCAGTGCAGCCCGGCTACATGGCCACGAAGCTGCACTCGGCGGGCGACCTGTTCTTCACGCCAACGGTTCCCGTGGGCGCGTGGGGCCTCAGTTGCACCGGACCCGGCACCTACGACTGGGCGGAGTTCGACCGCATGCTGCGGCTGCTGGCCGACCGCCGCTGCAAGATGCTGCTGGAGCTTCCCACGCTGCAGGAATTCCGCACGGATGAGCAGATCGCGGCTGACTTCGAGAAGCTCGGGCGCGACTGGGCGTGCTCCTGCCCCACCGGCTGGCCGCCGTCGCTGCCGAAGTACCTCGCAGCGAACGCAGCCGCCTCGCTCGTCGCGCGCAACGCCGACGGCACGCTGCACCCGCACGGGGGAGTGCAGTTGTTCAACACCGAAACCGCCGCCGCCTACGCCGACTACCTCAAGGCGATGGCCGCACACCTGAAGCAAGCCGGCACCTACGATGCCATCGCCGCGATTCACCTCGAGCAGGGCGACTGGGCTCAACTGCCCGAAGATGTTGACTACTCCGATCTGACCACGGCGCGCTGGGGGAAGTTCATGGCCGGCCGCTATGGCGACGTCGCCGCACTCAACAAGAACGCCGGCACCAACTACCAGTCGTTCGACGAGCTGCAGATTCCGTTCCGCACCGTCGATCCGCGGGCGGCGAACGACTGGGCCGAGTTCACCGCACAATCCAAGGACACCTCGGCGAAAGCCTGGGCGCGGTTCACCCAGCAGAAATACAAATCGAAGGAGGGCGTCCGAGCCGCACTCGGCGACGACTACCAGGACGGCTACGGCGCGCGGCTGCCATTCATCTACCAGCCGACGGTGATCGGCATCGACTACCTCCATTTCCGCCGCGTCTGGGTGCAGGAATACCTGGCAATCAAGCGCAAGCTCGTGCAGGCCGCATTCCCCGACAAGCTCGTTATCACCGAGATGCGGCAGTTCGGCGATCACGACGGCGTGCAGGGCCTCGGCGAGAAAAAATGGGGCGGATTCCTCAGCGACGACATGGCCCAGTGGACCAACGTCGGACCCGAAAACGCCAACCGACCCTTCATGATCAGGAGCGTTGAGCCGGTGGGATTCGGCACCCGACCCAGCGACTCCATTGAAAGCCTCTTCCGCGACTACCTCTGGCTGAACTTCCGCGAGCCGGGGAACCTCGCCCGCTATTTCTACCACTGGGTGGCCCACGGTTACATGGACTACCAGCTTGGCTGGCACTCCCTCACCAACCACTGGCTCACCGACCGCCTGATCTACGATATCGGCACCACCGTGGCCAACACCGCCCCCGAGCCGCAGCGAATCGGCCTGCTGCTCCCGCGCGAGACCTACGACCTCAACGACGGCCCCCTCTACTACAGCTTCCTCGGCTGGGATTGGGTGCTGCACGCTGCCAAGCTGCCCTACACGCGGATCGACGAGCATTTCGTCCGCAACGGCAGGCTTCCCGGGCTCGGCCTCGAGCTGCTGATCGTGCCCGACGCCTACGCGATGGACGACACACTCGCGGCCGAAATCGCGACGTGGGTGGAAAACGGCGGCACGCTGATTGCATCGACCATTCCCGGCCTGACCGACGAATACGGCCGCCCTCGAGCGGAGCCTGTCCTCGCGAAGGTCCTCGGTGTTCTGCCCGCCGGCACCACGTCCGAAGCCGTGAAGGGCACACCCCTCACCATCACCGTCCCGCACGGCCACTACAGCGGCAAATGGCAAGAAACCACCGACCGCAAGCCCGACTTCGAGGTGCTGCAGGCGACGACCGCCAAGGTGTTGGCCTCCTATGAAAGCGACAAGGGCGGACAAGAGTCCGCTGCCATCACTATCAACCAGCACGGCAAGGGCAGGGCCGTCACCATCGGCTATCCGTTCGGCACCGAAGCAGTGGAATGCGAGCGCACGAGCATCGGCTTCTACCGCACCTACGTCTGGTTCGTCCGCGAGCCGCAGCTCGTCGCCCGCACGAAATGGCTGCGCGAGTTCATCGTGAACCAGCTCGGCTACCGGCCCGACTTCGCGGTCGACTACGCCGAGGTGCAGCGGTTCAAGGGCGTTGAGGAGATCGGCCCCGGCCTCCACATGCCCGCCGGCCTCTCACAGGATCCGAAAAGCCCGTTCTTCATCCGCACGGTCGGCGATCCCCGGCCGGACCACCAGATGCTCGTCAGCCGCGAGGAGATCGATCTCGCGATCAGGTTCTTTCCGCGCCGGCGCGACGGCGTGAACACGAAATACCTGGGCATCTCGACCCGCGAGGTTCACTACCTCGGCCCGCGCGCCACCATCGAGATGATCCTCGCCCGCCACACCTATCGCTGCCGGATCAACGACCCGAAGATCCAGGCGATCTGGGACGTCGCCCGCAACGCGCCGGTCGGCTTCGAGCGCGACGCAACCGGCGTATCGTTCACCGTGTCGCTCCCCAGCGGCCACATCATGATGCTCGCGACCAGCGAAACGCCCGCCATCGAGCTGTTCAGGCCGGCGCCGTTTCCCGGCCGCGACAAGGCCGACGTCCTCGCCCGCTGCGTGAAACTGTCCGGCGGCAAGAAGCCCAGCCGCGTGCTCATCCTCACGCCCGACATCAAGCAATGGGCGCATGAGCTTGCCACGCCGCCCGACCCGAAGCAGCCCGACAAGAGGGAGACCGTGCTGATCAGTTACGGCCAGCCCGGGAACAAGCAGGCCGCCGAGACCCTCGCGAAGTTCCTCGGCCAGCAGTTCGGCCTCGACGTCCAGACAACCGAGCAGGCGGCGAGGCTCCCGGCGAAGATGGGGGACCAGCTCGGCAACGAATGGCAGCAGCCCCTGATCCTGATCGGCAACGAATGGACCAACAACGACATGGCGATGCACGGCGCGTACTGGGGCACCGCCTATGGCGCACACCTGCCGTTCACCACCACCTACGCGTGGCCCGGCGATGGGAGGGCCGTCGTGTCGCTGTCCCGGCGATACGCCCTCACCAACAACGACGGCCGCATCCCGTTTCAGGCGCAGCTCGACATCTCGATCAGGCCGGTCGAGCGGAGGTGGCCGCTGCTCCGCCGCAAGCTGCACATCGCCGCCAACGGCAACGACGCCGAGCGAGCCGTCGATGAGGTCATCACGCTGCTGAGGAAGGATTGAGCGCTGGATGCGGAGGGCGAAGGTTGCGAGGGCCCAGGAAACCGTTGAAACGGTTGCCTCCAGAAAACCGCTGAAGCGGTTCGGCATCCCGCGGCACGGAAAAACCGCTGAAGCGGTTGGGCCTCGCGCCGCGCCGGGCAAACCGTTGAAACGGTTCAGGCCACCCGTCCACCGGTTGCCTGCTGACCGCGCGCCGCCAAACCGTTTCAACGGTTTCCGGCAGCTACCGCGGCCCCCAGGCACCACGGTGCCAGGCACCGTGGCGACAGACACCGCGATTCGTCGAACCGGTCATTGACCGGATGTCCATCAGCCGGCATCAAAATGCATTGCCAGCGAGTCTACCATTGTGACAGGCAAGATGATAGCCACCGCGATACGACCACTGGCCACCGGGGCCAGGCAAACCGTTGAAACGGTTCAGGCTACCCGTCCACCGGTCGCCTGCTGACCGCGCGCCGCCAAACCGTTTCAACGGTTTTGTTAGACAGACTGCAACCCAGATTTTCAGGCTGAACCCCATGCACCTCACATCACCGGAGTCCATCCTCCCCATCCTCGCACTGCTCATCGTCGCCGGCTGTACTGCGCTCCCCGCCGGCCCGCACCGATACGGTGCCGAGGGCTACTTGCGCGAGGTGAACCGCCAACTCGATGCCGTTCAGGCCGACATGCCCGCGATCATCGAAACGGCCCACGCCGCCGCCAAGCTTTACGTCCACGGCGACTCCCTCTGTGCCGACTACGGCATCGCATCCGAGGGCGAGCGGGCCTTCATGGCAGAGGGCGCCGGCCGCAGCGGCCTGATCATGCAGCACTGGATGTACGCACAGGGCAAGGACTGGAAGGGCATCGTCCTCTATTGCCTCCGCGAGGGCAAGCTCAACGAAGACTTC
>DATKYA010000438.1:0-5125 GCA_035528775.1 Planctomycetota bacterium
GCCTCACCGACGAGCAGATCGTCGACTACATGATCCGCGGCTCGAAGGAGCTCGCCCGCATCGCCGAGAAGTACGGGCAGGTGTTCGCCGAAGAAAACCACGGGCGGTTCACCAACCGGCCCGAAGTGCAGCTCCAGCTCATCAAGGCCGTCGGCTCGCCCCGCGTCGGCGTGTGCATCGACAGCTCGAACTACCGGTGGTTCGGCCACCCGCTGGCCGACGTGCACAAGATCTTCAGGCAAATGGCCCCACACACCTTCCACACGCACATCAAGGATGGCAACGGCAGCGCGGGCCCCATGGCCGGCTACAAGGCCACCGCACTGGGCGAGGGCGAGATCGACATCAAGCTCCTGCTCACCGAGTTGAAGAACGCCGGCTACAAGGGCGACCTCGTGCTTGAGTACGAAGGCCCCGACGGCGAGGACGGCGTCAAGCGGTCGCTGGCGTTCCTGAAGAAGGTGAAGAAGGAAGTGTTCGGGTAGGGGGCAAGGACAACACTCGACGCCCAACGTTCAACTGACAGCGCGTAACGGATTGCAGTACCAGGGCCTTCTCGCTACCAGGGCGGGAAGGCCTGTTTTACAGCAGGGAGCGACGCGGGGGCCGCCCCTACACATCAATCCAGTATCTCGACACGCGCTTGCCGGTGTACGGCGAGATCACTTCGTTCTCGAAGATGCCGCCGTTCTTCTGGATGATGTGGGCGGAGGTGATGTTGTCGGTGTCGCAAGTGACGAGCACGCGCCGCAGGCCGGCCTCGCGGGCCTTCTCGAGGGTGAGCGCGAGGATCTGCGTGCCATATCCCTTGCGGCGCTGCGACGGCCGGATGCGGTAGCCGATGTGCCCGCCTTCGATCTCGAGCGAGGGCGTGAGCTCGTGCCGCAGCGAGCTGGCGCCCAGGACGGTGCGGTCGTCCTCGCGGAGGAGCCAGTACGTGTTGGACGGCACCCGCCCCGCATCGAGGCCGATGCCGTTGGCCTGGTCGTGCAGCTTGCGGACGTAGCCCGCGAAGTCGTGCCGGATCAGCTCCGGCACCACGTCGTAGCTCATGTCTCCCGCGTGCCGGAAATCGGCCGTCATCTCGAGAAATTCCTTCTCGTAGTCCATCGACGGATCGATCAGCGTGAGTTTTTCGGCTACTCTGACGGTCACGTCGATTCCTTTCTTCGCGTACACGGCGCCGGCGCCCGACCGGAGACGGAGGGCGTTCGTTGGCGATTCCAGCGCGGGCGAACACAAGGTTCGCCCCTACGAAATCATGCGGGCGATTGCAGCACGCCAACCAGCCACGTCAGCTCGCGGAACGCCCGCGCGAGATAGTCCTGCGGCGGCGGGGTCGGCTCGTCCTTGACGAGCACCTCGAGGTTCAGGCCGCCGGTGTAGGTGGCGAGGGGGAAATCGCGGGCGACGCGCGGCCAGTCGATGATCCCCTCGCGCGGCAGCCAGTGGCGGTCTTCGATGCCGTCGTTGTCGGAGAAGTGCGTGACGGCCAGGCGGTGGCCCCACGTCCGCAACAGGTTGCCCTTGCCGCCGGTCAGCCGGTCGTGCGATGAATCGTAGCAGAAGCGGAGCGCGGGCGAGTCGATGGCCGACATCACGGCTTCGAAGCAGTCGACGCGCCTGACGTTTTCGAGCGCGACGACGATGCCGCGCTGCTCGGCGGCCTGCACGATCGTGCGCACGCTCTCGATGCCCAGCCCATTCATTGCCGGGCCGTCCTCGAATGACGCGTGCATCACCATCCGCGGGATGCCCACCCGGGAGCAGTCGTCCAGCCACGAAATGTGCCGGCTCACCAGGCGCTCGCGGACGGCCCGGTCTTCGCTCCACAGGTCGTTGCACAGCTCGAAGGGCACGTGCACGTTGTCGAGCAGCAGGCCGAGGTCGGCGGTGATCGCGGGCAGGTCGTTCCAGATTGCGGGGTCTTCCTCCTGCCCCCACCACACGCTGGAGGCGTCGAATCCGGCCTGCCTGATCATTGTGAGCCGCTCCCTGATCGGGAGGCGATAGCCGAACCACGAGAAGATGCCGAGGGTGTTTTTCATGTTCACTGCGCCGCTGCTGTGTAGGGGCAGGTCGAGCGACGGCCGCCGCGGCCGTTCGCGAGTTGCCTGCCCCCTCCGTGTGATTCCTTGCAAGGCATCGGGGGCAGGCAACTCGCGGCGACCCTCTCGGTCGCCGCTCGACCTGCCCCTACCGTTCTAATGATCGTCACTTCTCAGATGATCTTCAATACTTCCGCCTGCGAGACGGCATCAAGCCCCGAAAACGGCTTCACCTCGTAGCGGTTGCCCAGGCTGTCGCGGATCACCAGGTGGTCGTCGGTCACCCACATCGCATTAAGGACGGGATCCTTCATTGCGAAGCGCCGCTCGCCGGCATCGGTAAGGACGTGCCAGCAGCGGTTGCCGAAGTGCGCCTCGGTGGCGAAGACACGGGTGATGCGCGGGATGAGGTATCGCCGGGCGAACTCGTCTTCGGCGATCCGGCGCGACTCGGGATCGAGGCACTCCGGCCCGGCGATCATCAGCACCTCGCGCTTCTTGTCGTCGAGCAGGCTGATCTCCTGGCCCCTGCCGTAGACCGGGCGCGCCCACAGCAGGCGCACCGGGAGCTCGTCCCCGCCGTCCGCGAACCGTAGCATCACGCGGTCCATTCTCCTCACGAGCGTGAATTCTTTCAATGGTGTATTCATCGTAGTGACCTCACGGGAAGTTCCGTGATCCATCAATGCGCCGTAGGGGCGAACCTTGTGTTCGCCCTCGTCGGGAACCCGAACGCCGCGATGTGCTAAGGGCGAACACAAGGTTCGCCCCGGAAATCAGCTCCACACCTGTGCCCGCAGCTGGTTGAGCTCGGTCAGGGAATTTCAAGGAGAATATCCGGTTGGGCCGGCTCCAGGGCGATTTCCGCGGCGCGCTTGCCGGAACTGCGGTTGTTTACATGTTGGCAAGGGGAACTGAGCCGGTTTACGCGAAATGGCCGGCCGAGCTTTTTTGATAACTTAAGATTTGTGAGAGGCAGGATAACTGGTGTAGATCGGCTAGCCCGCGACCTTGGCTTCGGCTGAGGAAAAATCCCTTTCGGGGGAGGTAAACCTCGCAGGAGGAAAACGTGGGCGAACCGGTTTGCGCCAGGTTCTGCCTCTCACATATGACATACCGACAGGGCGTAGTGCAAAATGGTGGCACGAAAACCCAGGGCAATTCTTTCGAGGATGATCTTGGGAAAAGCTCGAAATAGCTACCCATGCAAATGGAAAACCGTGGCCACTGTTTTGTCCTATACCCTGTCGGGTTGATTTTCGGCTTCTCCCGAAAAGGGAACTTCCCGAGAAGCCGAACCTTGAAATTCGGAAAACTTGAGATGATTTGGCTTCCTGAAAAGGAACTCAGGAAGTCAAAATTGAATATGGCGGAGTCTAAAAACTCCGCCATATTCAATTTCAAGGCATCAGGCTTCAGACCGCAGGCCTCAGTGTGGTGAACTCACGATGGTTGCCCGATCCTGAAGCCTGTCGCCTGAAGCCTGTTGCCCGTTTTGCGGAGGCCGCGCCTACCTCGGCCTGTCCCTACTTCAACATGTCCCTACTTCCGCATCCGCCGGTAATGGAATAGATACTGTTCGGCGTAGCCGGCATCGGGGCCGAAGGTTTCCATTGCGAATTGCCTGATCCGGCGTTCGTTTTTCCCGCAGCCGGGAAACAGCTCCAGCATTGCCCGCTGCACCCACACGTCCACCGGAAACGCTTCGCGGAATCGCATCGCAAAAAGGCACACGCAATCGGCCACCTTGTCGCCCACGCCCGGGAATCGCATCAGTTCGGCCCTGGCCTCGCGATACGGCAGCCCCGCGATCCGCTTGAGCATTCCGTTCGTGCACAGGCGATTTGCCTGGATCACGTAGTCGGCGCGGTAACCGATGCCGGTCGTCCTGAGCAGCTCGAGGTTGCACAGGCTGCCGGGGGGCGGGAAGGCGTGCTCCGTCTGGCCGCCGCACGCGACCACATTCCCGTGGCACTGGGCCAGCAGGTTCAGCGAGCGTTTGATCTTGGGGATGTTTGAGCGGGTCGAGCAGATGAACGAGATCAGGCATTCCCAGGGGTCGTGCCGCACGATCCTGAGGCCGCGGCAGGCGGCGATCGCCGGCCGGAGCTGCCTGATCCGAGCCAGCCGCCCGAGCGCCGAATCCAGGTCGTAATCGAGATCGAGAAACTCCCGCACGAACGCCGCATCGGTACCGTCGAACTCCAGCCGCCCGCCCGACTGCCTCAGCCAGAAGAACCGCTCCCGCACGCTCACGAAGTACCGCTCGCCCAGCTTCCGGTAGCGGAAGATCTGCCCGCTCTCGAGCGTCTGGCGCAGATCGAATAATGGCACACTGATGCGATTCATGGCAATCGGGCTTCGGGCGCTCCGGGGCAGGCAGTGGACCAAGTTGACATAGTGGACGAAGTGGACGCAGTGGAACGGGCGAAGACCACGGATTAGGCCTTTTCTTTTCCCATCATCCCATCATCCTTTCCTCTTCTCAGATGGCACGTATCATTCAGCGTAACAAGCCGCCAGCCGGCTGCGCCGATCTCGATGGTGGTGAACGACGAGTTGTCAATGGCGTAGCGGTACATGCCGGTAGGGCTGATGCCGAGCACGTGTGCGACGGCGTACTTGCACGGCCCGCCATGCGTGACGATCACGGTGGTCTGATTGGCGTGCTTTTCGGCCACGTCGGCGAGGAAGGCAATGATCCGCTCGCGGAGCTCGGCGGCCGATTCCCCGCCGGGCGGCGCCTTGTGGAAATCGCTTTCCGCCCACTGGGCGAACTCGCCGGGGAATCCGCTCTGCACCTCCTTGAACGTCTTGCCCTCCCACAGGCCGAAGAAAGCCTCGCGAAGCTTCTCGCTGCTCACGATCTCCAGGCCGGTGGCCTCGGCGATGGGCTGGGCGGTCTCCAGCGCGCGGGGGAGGTCGCTGCTGTAGAGGTTCTGCGGCCGCTCATCGGCGATCCGCGGAGCGAGAAGCCGCGCCTCACGCCGTCCCTGCTCGTTCAGGTGCGTGGGCATGTGTCCCTGGATGCGCCCCTCCTTGTTCCAGTCGGTCTCGCCGTGGCGAATGAGGATCAT
>DATKYA010000439.1:0-3813 GCA_035528775.1 Planctomycetota bacterium
CACGTCCGCGAACGCGCCGCAATCGATCCCGCCGCCGATCGATGCCGAGTTGTCGACGATGACGTTGCGGCTGACGGACGACACGGAGCTCACGAGGGTCATGCCGCCGCCGTAGGTTTCCGCCGTGTTGCCGCTGATGGCGTTGCTGAGGATCATTGAAGCCGAGCTGTCGTAGATCGCTCCGCCTTCGTCGCTCGACGAGTTGTGCGTCAGCGTGTTGTTGGTGATGATGGCCTGGGAGTCGCCGCCGCACCAGATGCCCCCGCCCTGCTCTGCGCTGCTGTTCTCGTGGAGCGTGGTATTGGCGATGATCGGGGAGCCGTTCAGGATGCAGATTCCGCCGCCGTAGCCGGCGGAGTTGCTCCGAATCACGTTGTTGATGATGATCGGTGACGAGTTTTCGCAGAGGATACCGGCCCCGCCGCTGCTGGCCGCGACCGAGGCGTTGATGATGGTGAAGCCGTGGAGGACGGTCTGGTCGCCCTCGCCGCTGGCGAAGATGATGCCCCGGTGTTCCTCACCGGAGCTTGCGCTGCAGTCGATCGTGCAGCTCGGGGCGCCGTTCTGCGAGCGCAGGATGATCGTCTTGCCCCGGAAATCGATGTCGCGGTTGCCCTGCCCGCTGTAGGTGCCGTCGAGCACGGTGATCACCTGGTTATCGGCGGCGGCATCGATGGCCTCCTGGATGGAATCGAAGGGATGGGCGGGAGTGCCGTCCTCCAGCGGATCGCTGCCGGCCGGATCGCCCGGCATCGGATCGAGCGGGGCGTCGTCATCCACGAACAGCAGCACCGATCCCGCGCATTCGAACGCCCCCATATCGACCGCCGGTCCAACCAGCCGCGGTTCCCCGGCCACGTCGATCTCCTCCGGCGGGTCGCCCGGTTCGCCAGCGTCGATGCACGGCGAGCCCGACATCAACCGGTAGTTGCCGGGGATGAAGCGGTCGTCCAGCGGCGTGCCCGGCGTGCCGTTGTCGGCCCAGAGGCACGGGTAGACGAACCGCGGATCGCCGCTGACGTTTCCCTCGCCCCACGTGAACGAGCAGCCGGGGGTGACGATGATCTTCCATCTTCCGCCGGCGATGCAGCACCAGGCAAACTCGGGGTTCGGCCCGGAAAGCTCGGGCGACGAATGGTTCACGGACACTTCGTTGGCGTTGGGGGGTGCGTTGCCCCACATGATGGTGCTGGTGAACCGGGCTCGCGTGCCGGAATCCGCGTAGAACGCGTAGCCCATCGCCGTGGCGCGGTTGCCGGTGATCGTGCAGTTGACGATGGATGCGGCATCCTCGCGGCAGTAGATTCCGCCCCCGGCATCGCCGGTGTTGCCGGTGATCACGCAATCGAGGATCACGGGAGAATCCCCGGCCACGCAGACGCCCGCCCCGCGGGCCGCCCGGTTGCACGCGATGAGGTTGCGGGTGACGGCCATCGGCGCCGAGCAGTAGATTCCGCCGCCCTCGGTGCCGCGGTTGCTGAAGATGATGTTGTTGACGACGACCGCGCCGGTCTGCACGGCCTCCGGGCCGCCGCTTGCACACACTCCCGCGCCGAACCACGCGTGATTCGACGCGATGATGTTGCTGTCGATTGTCGGCGTGGAGCCATAGTCGCACCAGATGCCACCCCCGGCCAGCTCGGCGGTGTTGTCCACGATCATGTTGCCGCCTATCAACGGGGCGGAATTCCCGATGCAGCAGATGCCGGCCCCCTGCACGCCCGCGTTGTCGGTGATCGAACACGCGATGATGATGGGCGACGAGTTCTCGCACACGATCCCGCCCGCGCCTCCGCCCGTGATATACAGGCCGCTGATCATCGCCAGGGAAACATCCGTCAGCCTGATGCACGGCGATGACGAGCCTTCGGGGGCCGAGAGCGTGGCAACGTCCGCTCCGTCCCCGGAAATGCTGATGCCGTCGTGGCTCGCGCCCACGTGTACCGTTTCGTTGTACACGCCGGGAGCCACGTAAATCGTGCAGCCGAGGCCGATGTTCGGGTAGCGGTCCAGCAGGGTCTGGATCGATCTCATCGCTTTCACGAAGCCGGTGCCCGAGTTGTCGTCGCTGCCCATCTGGGCCACGTAGAACTCCGTGGCGGCCTCGTATTCGACGGTGAGCGTGGTCTTGGACTTGATGGTGAACGTGCACGCGGCGGTGTAGGCGCGGTATCCGCCCGGGCCGTACCACGCGCTCAGGCACAGCCCATTGTACTCCCACGGGGCGACGAGCGTGATCGTTGAACCGTAGGGCACGCTGGCGGTGTAGGGCGCGGTTCCTGCAAAATCACCCGTTATGGCCGCGCCCGACGGGGTGGATCGCACGTCGAGCGTGTACATGCTGAATCCGTACGAAGCCTCGACAGTATTGCCGAAAGCGCCCATGTTGATCCTGCTGCCGTTGGGGGCCGGCTCGGTGCCGTATGAGCTGGCCGGGTCGCCCGCGTCGATGCACGGGCTGCCGGCGGCATCGGTCACCCAGCGGCTCCCCTGCGGATCCCAGCGGCCGAGCGTCGATCTCAGGTGGTAGTCGCCATTCTGTGCGTCGGCGAACAGGGGATCGGCGTCGATATTCCCGCTGCCCCAGGTGAAGGTGTCGGCCGGATCCGAGGCGATGGCGGACGGCCCGCCCTCGACGTCGCTGTAGGTGATCGTCGGGCCGGCTGCCCCGGCACCGGAGACGGCGATCTGCGGCCCGGTGTCGGCCGTGTTGCCCCAGATGATGCAGTTGCGGATCGACGGGGCCGACTGGCCGCTCGAGCTGATGGCACCGCCGGAGTCGGCCTGGTTGCCAGCGATCGTGCAGTTTTCGAACACCGGGCTGCTGTCCTGGCAGAAGATTCCGCCTCCGCTCGTTGCCTGGTTGCTCGCGATGATCACCTTCCTGATTTTGGCGGACGACTGCTCGCAGCGAATTCCGCCCCCCTGTTCGGCCGCACCATTTCGGAGGGTAAGGCAGTTGATGCTTCCAGTGAAGCCGGTGAGGCTGACGCACGGACCTTCTCCGCCGCCGTCGATCACGGTCTCATACGGCATTGAGGCGCCGGTAATCGTCAGGCCGGCGCGGCTCGTGTCGACGACCACGTTCTCGTGATAGGTCCCGGCCGCCAGGTGCAGCGAGCTTCCGGACGTCATCGTTGGGTAGCGATCGAGGAGCGCCTGGATCGACGCCATCGGCTTGCCCGACGACGTGCCGGAGTTCTCGTTGTTTCCCGTCGTGCTCACGTAGAACTGCTTGATCCCGGATGTGTAGACCGCAGTGACGGTTATGTTGTTCGAGACGACGAAGGAGCAGTCGGTGGTTGTCGAAATTGTCGATCCCGACGCATTCCGCCACTGCGAGAAGAACCAGCCATCGTGCTGCCAGGGGGCGGTGAGGATGACGGTTTCCCCCCGAGCGATCTCGATGGAATATTCCGTGATGCCGGCATTGGTGCCGCCGATGGGCACGTCCGCGGGACCGGATGACTGGACAGTCAAGGTGAAGGTCTGCGGCAGTTCACCCTCAACGGTCATCAAGCCTGAGCGCACCGTGCACGGGATCTCGCCGTCGCCGCCCGCCAAGACCGTAGTGTCCGGAACCGCGTTGACGGCATAAACACCCGCAGCATCCGACGGGTAATCGCAGGTGATCGACATCAACCAGGTCTTCTCGACGATATCGACGTCGCCATATGCCATAAACCCGACGCACGTGCGGCCTTCATTGAAGAAGGGGAACGCCCCGGGGAAGAGGGCATCGTTGAATGTGACCGCCAGACCATTGAAGAGGGGATTGCCGCCTTGCGTGCTGATGAGGAACAGGGCGGAGGT
>DATKYA010000440.1:0-5609 GCA_035528775.1 Planctomycetota bacterium
CGCGGCCTCCACATGATGACGGAGAAGCCGCTCGCGATCGATCTGGCTGGGCTGGCACGCGTTCGCGAGGCCGTGGCCAAGGCGGGCGTGCGGCTCACCATCATGATCTCGATGCGCTACGCGCCGCCGTTCATCGCCATCAGGAAGGCCGTGGCCGACGGGCTGGTGGGCGAGGTGTGCGTGATGAGCGCACAGAAGTCCTACCGGCTCGGCGGCGACTGCAGCGGTCGCGAGCGCCCGGACTGGATGAAAAGCCGCCGCACCTTCGGCGGGATCATCCCGTTCGTCGGCATCCACGCGCTCGATTTCATGCGGTGGACGTCGGGCCGGGAATTCGTCGAGGTGATGGCGTATCAGAAGAACGTGGGGCACCCGGAAATCCGCGAGATGGAGGATTCGGCGTCGGTGCTGTTGAAGCTCGACAACGGCGGCTCGGCGTCGGCTGATCTCGATTACTGCCGCCCGGCCGCGGCGCCCACGCACGGCGACGATCGCCTCCGCATCGCCGGCAACCGCGGCGTGGTCGAAATGATCGGCGAGCAGCCGCCCGTGCTGATCACGCACACCGGCCAGCAGACGCTCCCGATGGAGACCGAGGAGAACCACTTCGTCGATTTCGTGCGGGCGATCAAGTCCGGCGGCGACTGCCTGGCCCCGGAGGCCGACTGCTACCGCATCACCGAAATCTGCCTGAAGGCCAGGATGTCGGCCGAGACGGGCAAGCCGGTGACACTGGTTTCCCAAGACTGATCCACAGATTGCACAGGCAGGAGAAGGATGATCCACAGATTGCACAGATGGCACAGATGAAATGAAGAGGGAATGAGTGGCAGGAGATCCATCCATCCATTCAAGTTGCTCAGTTGGTCGGTTGGTCGGTTGTTCAGTTGCGCAAATGGCCGGCGGGTCCTGAACTGGATAACTGATTAACTGGCCAACTGATGAACTCCGTATTGCTCACGTGCTGCCGAATTCGCGGTATGCTTCCATCAGTGTCACGATGCTCTCGACCGATGTGTCGGCCTGAATGTTGTGAGACGTGCAGAAGATGTAGCCGCCGTCCTGGCGAACGGCGTCCGCGATGGCACGGACTTCCTCCCGAATCTCGTCGCGCGAGCCGTACGGCATCGTTTTCTGAATGGATATCCCGCCGTGAAACGACAGGGCGTCGCCATGCATCCTCTTCAGGTCCTTCAATGACATTCCCTTCGCCTCGGGCTGGATCGACTGGAGCACGTCCAGCCGGCATTCGATCATGTCGGGAATGACCTCGACGACGGACCCGCACGTGTGATGCATGGCTGCGGCTTTGTGGGCCTTGATGAGATCGATGTACGAGGCGAAGCCGGGCTTGATGAAGCTCCGCCACATGTCGGCGCTGATCAGCAGACCGTTCTGGGCGCCGAAGTCGTCGCCGGTCAGCACGATGTCGATCTTCTCCTTGGCCGCGTGCAGAATCCGCTCGAGGTACGCCATGTAGAACGATCTGATCTTGTCGATGATGCAGCGGGCGATTTCCAGCCGGGCCGCGAGGTCAATGAAAATATCTTCCGTTCCGCGCAGGTACATGGCCGGTTTGAGCTGTGCTACGCGGTTCAGCCGGTCTCCCATGAACACCACTGCGCGATCGCCCTCGAGAACCGCATCGCATTGCGCCTCGACAATGCCGTAATCGAACCAGTCGGGGTCGGGCCAATGCGGGTACTTCTCGATGGCTTCAACGCTGTCGGCGTTCTTCAGCGGGGGGTCCAGCACCTCCTGGTACTGCTCGGAACCGGCAGCAGGACCGGCGGTCGCGGCAAGCCGTTTGACGCCCCAGATATCCATGTTGCTGCCGAGCGGCGGACCAATATATCGCGGCCCATCGATATAGCGCAGGTCCACGTCGTAGTGGTCGAGGAACCGGGCCATCGACATGCCCAACCGGGTCTCGAGGCTGTGGTTGACCACCGGTGTCGCCCAGAAATCAATGGGGATCCGGTCTGCGACCTGATGGTTCAGTGCCAGGAAGGTTCGTTCCCGCGAGTTCATTGTTCATCCAGACAGCGTAGAATGGGAGATCATCACGGACAGACAAGGATACCGGAATCCCGTGCAAAGGCAAGAGGAGATTGGGGTGGAGACCGGCCCCCGAACTTTGAACTTTGAACTTTGAATTTTCCGGCTATCCGGTTCACTCCAGTAGCCACTACATGTTATGGCTTCGTGTTCAGCCCCCTTCAGGGGGGTTGCCGGCGGCCGCGGCCGCCGGTGGTAGCCCCGTCGTTGACGGCGGGGTGACCGGGGAACCGTCGTTCTCGCCCCCGCCATAAATGACGGGTCTAGTACCCGCCGAAGACGGCGGGCAAGCCCCGTGAACGGGGCTGGGGAGGAAAGCTCTCCTACCACAACAGGTTGTGGCCGCTTGAGTACCGGATAACCAAGTTGAACTTTGAACTTTGAACTTTGAACAGCGCATCTTTCATTTTCTGTTGAAATGCACTGCACTTCGTGATATAATTCAACATTAGCAGGCAATCAGGTAACTGCGCGTCAGACGGCCGAACTGCCCAGAATCAAGCTTCCGGAAATCCGCGAGGAGCAGACAGTTTATGACACTTGAGAAGACGAAAAAGACACAACTGGTGACGGAGTACAGGGTGCATGAGAAGGACACCGGCTCGCCGGAAGTCCAGATCGCGCTGTTGACGGAGAAGATCAACCATCTTGCCGAGCACCTTCGGCTGCACAAGAAGGATCATACGTCGCGCCGAGGCCTGCTGAAGATGGTCGGCAAGCGTTCGACATTGCTGAAGTACCTGACGAAGAAAGACAGAGCCCGGTATCTGGAGTTGATCGAGCGGCTGGGTATCCGCAAGTAGCGGCACCGGGCGTCTGTGCAGGCAAAGAGGCTGGTAACAGAATAAGCAGAATAATGAGTAGAATGCAGGAGACGAAATGGTATTTAGGGTAGAAAAGGAAATCGGGGGCAGGACGCTGCTTCTTGAGAGCGGAAAACTTGCCAAGCAGGCGAACGGAGCGGTGATGGTCAGCTATGGGGGCTCGGTGGTGCTCGTGGCCGCGGCAGCATCGCCGTCGAGCAGGCAGGAGGATTTCTTCCCGCTCACGGTCGATTATCGCGAGAAGCTATTCGCCGCCGGCAAGATTCCGGGCGGAAGATACCTCAAACGCGAGACCAGGCCCGGCACGAAGGAAATCCTCACGTCGCGATGCATGGACAGGCCGCTGCGTCCGCTCTTCCCCGAAGGCTACACAAACGAAGTACAGGTAACCGCAAGCGTATTGTCCGCCGACAGCGAAAATGACCCCGATATCCTGGGCATGATCGGCGGATCGGCCGCGTTGGCCGTATCGGATATCCCCTTCCCCTTCCCCATCGGATCAGTTCGCATCGGCCGGGTCGACGGGCAGTTCGTCGTCAACCCCACTCACGACCAGATCGATCACAGCCAGCTCAACCTGATCGTTTCCGCCAGCAAGGATGCCGTGCTGATGGTGGAAGCGGGTGCGAGCGAAGTGGACGAAGACGTGATGATCGATGCGATCGAGCTCGGCCACCAGGTGTGCCGGGATGTGATCGCACTCCAGGAGGAGCTGGTGGCGCAGTGCGGCAAGCCGAAAATGCAGGTGGAACCGCCGCAGATCGAGCCTGAGCTTCAGAAGGGAATCCGCGACCGCGCTTACGAGCCGATGCTCAATGCGCTGCAGGTTCGCACCAAGAAGGAACGCTACGCCGCCGTCGATGCCGTTCGGACGGCCGTCCTCGACGCATACGCCGAGAAGGAGATCGAGCCGGCCAAGATCCGCAAGTGCATCGACAAGGTGCAGAAGGAAGCGATGCGGAGTCTGATCAAGACCGGAACGCGCTGCGACGGCCGCAAGTGGGAAGACATCCGCCCGATCACCTGCGAGGTGGGGCTGCTTCCCCGCACGCACGGATCGTCGGTGTTCACCCGCGGCGAGACGCAAGCTCTCGTGGTGGCGACGTTGGGCACGGCAACCGACGAGGAGCACGTTTCCAGCCTGAAGGAAGAATACACCCGCAAGTTCATGCTGCAATACTTCTTCCCCGCGTTCAGCGTGGGCGAGGTGAGGCCCGACCGCGGGCCCGGCCGCCGCGAGATCGGCCACGGCGCACTCGCCGAGCGATCGTTCACGCCGGTCCTGCCCGACTACGCCGAATTCCCCTATACCGTCCGCGTGGTCTCCGAGATCATGGAATCCAATGGATCGTCGTCAATGGCCACCATATGCGGCGCCACACTGAGCCTGATGGACGCCGGCATCCCGATCCGCGATCCGGTGGCCGGCATCGCCATGGGGCTCGTGAAGGAAGGCGACGAGCATTTCATCCTGTCGGACATTCTCGGCGACGAGGACCACTACGGCGACATGGACTTCAAGGTCGCCGGCACGCAGCATGGCATCACAGCCCTGCAGATGGACGTGAAGGTGGCGGGTCTGCCCAAGGAAGTGCTCCGGCGGGCACTGCACCAGGCACGCGAAGGCAGGATGTTCATCCTCAAGGAAATGCTGAAGACGATCGCCAAGCCGCGCGAAGCGATCTCCGACTACGCTCCGCGCCTGCTGTTGATCAAGATCAACCCGTCCAAGATCGGTACCGTGATCGGCCCGGGCGGCAAGATGATCCGCAAGCTCGAAGAAGAAAGCGGAGCCAAGATCGAAATCGAAGACGACGGCACCATCACCATCTCATCCGTCGATATGCGAGCAGCCGAAAAGGCCAAGCACGACATCGAGCTGCTCACCTCCGAGCCTGAGCTCGGCAAGGTGTACACCGGCAAGGTGACCGGTGTGCGGGAGTTCGGCGCGTTCGTCGAAATCATCCCCGGCTGCGAAGGCCTCGTGCACGTTTCAGAGCTCGACGACAAATACGTCGAGAAGGTTGAAGACGTGGTGAAGATCGGCGACGAGCTGACCGTGAAGATCATCAACATCGACGAGCAGGGGCGCGTGAAGCTGAGCCGCAAAGTGCTGCTCCGCGAAGCCAGAAAGGGCCAGGAAGGCGGCGGTGCGGGCGGCGAAGGCGAAGGCGAAGGCGAAGGTGGCGGCGGCAGAAGGCCGTCCGGCGGCCGCCACTCCAACCGGCCACGCGACGGCCGCGGCGGAAGGCCCCACGGGAACGATCAGAATGGCTGAGCCTGGAGCAGTGCCGCACGGCACGTCCACGGCGAGTCCGGCGGGCAGCCCGATGAGGGTGCCCGATTCACAGGCAAATGCAAGCCCGCCCCGGGAATACGGTATTCCCGGGGTTTTCGTTGGACAGTTGACCTTTCATTGGCTCTGCTATGGAAGACAAGACACCCGATTGCCTCTCGCTGACCGAACTCGTGGCCGGGCTGGTGCACGAGATTCGCAACCCGCTCTCCACGATCAACCTGAACCTGCAACTGCTCAAGGAAGACTGGCGCGAATCGGAGTCGCCGCGCGACAAGCGAACCGTGAAAAAGCTGGACGTCATCCAGGCTGAAACGCAGCGGCTGGAGGAAATCCTGAACGACATCCTGCACTTCGTGCGGATCGAAAGCCTGGAGCTTCAGCCGCAGGACGTCAACGCGATGCTCGACGAGATCACCGAGTTCAAGGCA
>DATKYA010000441.1:0-2595 GCA_035528775.1 Planctomycetota bacterium
ATAAGGCCGGGGCGACCAAGAGACTGGGCCGGGTCGACGATGGCAGCACCGTCGCCGATTTTGACGTCGAGGAGAAAGAACGCAAGTTCACGATCGATTCCGCTCTGGTTCACTGCGTCTGGAAGGGCAAGGAACTCCAGCTCATCGATTCGCCCGGCTACCCTGATTTCATCAGCGGGATGATCTCGTCGTTCACCGCCGTGGAAGCCGCCGTCATCTGCGTGTCGGCCCTCAGGGGCGTCGAGTTGAACACCCGCAAGGCGTGGGACTACGCTGACAGGTACGGGATCGCCCGAGCGTTCGTGATCACGAAGATGGACGTGGAGAACGCCGGCTACTCGAAGACGCTGGAGCAACTGGTCGAGGCGTTCGGGCAGAACGTGATCCCGTTTACGGTGCCGATCGGCGAGGCGTCCGGCTACAAGGGCGTGGTCAACGCGTTCACGCTGTCGGCGTCGATGCCCGCCGGGGTCGCGGACGCCGCCAAGGCCGCCCACGACACGCTGGTCGAGAAGATCGTCGAGGCCGATGAAGAACTGATGATGCGCTACCTCGACGGCGAGGAAGTGAAACAGGACGAGCTTTCCCGGACGCTCGCCCTCGCGTTCCGCACGGGCGTGGTGGTGCCGGTGTTCTGTGCGGCGGGCGCGGCCGACAACGGTGCGGAAGAGCTGCTCGACGCCATGTCCACCTTCTTCCCCTCTCCTCTCGATGCCGAACGCAAGGCGATGCTCAGCACGAAGGAGGGCGAGCAGGAGATTGCCGTCAAGGCCACCGACCCCGAGTTCTCCGCGTTCGTCTTCAAGTCGATGACGGATCCCTTCGTGGGCAAGATGAACTTCTTCCGCGTCATCTCCGGCACCGTAACCACCGACGTGCCCGTCTACAACTCTCGCACCGGCAAGAAGGAGCGGCTGGCCAACCTCTATCGCATGCAGGGCAAGGAACAGGAGGCGGTGCAGTCGGCAGGGCCTGGCGATCTCGTGTGCGTGGCCAAGGTGGAAGACGTGACTATCTCCGACACGCTGTGCGCCGACAGCCGCCACGTCAAGTTCCCGCCGACCGTCTTCCCCAAGCCGATGGTGAGCCTGGCGGTGGAGCCGAAGAGCCGCGGCGACGAACAGAAGATCGGCGGGTCACTCGGCAAATTGGCCGACGAAGACCCGACCTTCAGCATCTTCCGCGACACCGCGACCAAGGAAATGATCATCCTCGGCATGAGCACGCTGCACCTGGACGTGATGCTCAGCCGCCTGAAACGCCGGTTCGACGTGGAAGTGACCACGAAGGAGCCGGACATCGCCTACAAGGAGACGGTGACGTCGAAGGCCGAGGCCCAGTATCGCCACAAGAAGCAGACGGGCGGCCGCGGGCAGTACGGCGAGGTGTATATCCGCATCGAGCCGCGCGAGCGCGGAGAAGGCTTCGAGTTCCTCGACGAAGTGGTGGGCGGGCGCGTGCCCAACCAGTTCATCCCTGCCGTCGAGAAGGGCGCCCGCGAGCAACTTGAATCGGGCGTGATCGCCGGCTATCCGATCGTCGACATCGCCGTGGCACTGACCGACGGCTCGTTCCACCCGGTGGACTCGTCGGAGCAGGCATTCAAGACGGCCACGCGCAACGCCTTCCAGAAGGCGTTCATCGAAGCGCGGCCCGTGCTGCTGGAGCCGATCGTCAACATCGAGATCACCGTGCCCAGCAAGCATATGGGCGACATCACCAGCGACCTGAACGGTCGGCGCGGCCGCGTGTCCGACGTCGAGACCATCGGCAGTCTTCAGATCATCAAGGCCCAAGTGCCGCTGGCCGAGATCGCGAAATACTCCACCGAACTGCGCTCCATGACTGCCGGCGAAGGCAGCTACACCATCGAGTTCTCCCATTACGACGTGGTGCCGTCGCGCATCCAGGAGCAGATCATCGCCAAGGCCAAGGCTCGTCACGAAGCCGAGAAGGCCGAGAAGAAGTAGGCCAGCCGGAAAATACGGCCTTGGGCGTTGGGCGTTGGGCTTTAGGCTCAACCGCAGAGCTTTCAGGCGGCATTCGGCCCCAAAGCCCAATGCCCAAAGCCCAAGGCCTTCTTCTGAATTCCCATCATTCCGATGCTGAAACAGATCATCCAGCTCATCCTGATCACGTTCATCCCCGGTCTGGAATTGCGTGCGAGCATTCCGGTGGGAATCCTGGTCTACCACCAGATGTCGTGGCCGGCGGTGGTGGTCACGTGCGTGATCACCAATATCATTGTGGGGATCGTCACGTTTCTTGTGCTGGAGCAGGTGGTACGGCTAATCACTATGATCGGGCCGCTGGAAAAGGTATACTCATGGTACGTGCGGCGGACGCAGAAACGGATCGACGCCGCCGTGCAGAAGTATGGCAAATGGGCGCTTGCGGTGTTCATCGGCATTCCGTTGCCGGGCACCGGCGCGATCTCCGGGGCGGTCGCCGCGCATCTGATCGGCATGAAACTGCGAAACTTCCTGTGGGCCAATGCCGTGGGTGTTCTTGTCGCAGGCACGCTCGTCACGTCCGTGTGCCTGGCCGGCGGCGAGACCTTCAAGGCCGCACGGAAATACTTCATCAAGGAACCCG
>DATKYA010000442.1:0-2386 GCA_035528775.1 Planctomycetota bacterium
TCTACACGACGCGGCAGCTTCCGATGCACATCGGGCTGGGCCTGACGCTGATCAAGGCGGTGGTGGAGGACCACGAGGGAACCGCCGAATTCCAAAACACCGCGATGGGCTCGTTGCTGCGGCTCGTGCTGCCGGTAACAGCCGGCGCGCCCTCGAGCGAATAGCAGATCCAACACTACACGATCTGCATGTCGAAGGAGGCGATCACCGCCGCCACGTGGTGGGGCTTCAGCGACGCGACCCGCGTGTTCTGGCCGCACAGCGGGCTGCTCGACAAGCACGATTCTCCGAAGGAAGCATTCCGCCGGCTCCTGGCCCTGAGGGCGATGGTCGGCAAGACATCAACACAGAATGCGAAGTAGGGGCAGGTCGAGCGAGGTAGGGGCAGGTCGAGTCTTCGAGTTGCCTGCCCCTTGCCAGGACCTCAGAAACCGTTACCTGCTCTCAGAACCGTAGGGCAGGCGACTCGCTCGAAGACTCGCTCGACCTGCCCCTACTGGCCTCCGAGCAATCGTTCGCCGGCTTTCCACTTACAGGTAGTTCCGCCACCCGCACGTGCGGATTCGATCGGGATGGATTTTCCCGTCCGCGTTCACGTGGCACTCGTAGCGAGAGATCACCTGCGGATCGCCTTGGCGTATGCCGCTGTTTGCACAGTGAACCGTCACCGGGCGAGTTGTGCTGATCAGCCAGTCCAGCAGCTCGCGGCGCATCTCGTCCACGACCGGCCCGAACTGCTCGTCGAAGTACAGGTTTGCCATCTCCCACGGGTCGGTTTCCAGGTCGTACAGCTCGCCGAACCCATTGGGGTACTCCTTCGGGAAGTAGTCGGGCGCGTAATACACGAAGCGATACTTCCCCCGGCGGACGCTCCTCGACCACGCGAACTCGGTCACCCCGATCCGGTGAACCTCGCCGCTGCCACCGGCCAGCAGGTGCGAGATATCCTTGCCATCGCTCGTCTGCAGCGGCGGCAGCCCCGCCAGGCTGCACAGCGTGGCCGAAAGATCCACCGATTCCACGATCTCGCTCGCCACGTAGCCCGCCCTGATGCGCCCCGGCGCCCACCAGATCAGCGGCACGCGCGTGATGGCATCGTGGCAGATGCCCGGCGCCTTCTCCATGACGCCGTGCTCGCAGGCGTAGTCGCCGTGGTCTGCCGAATAGATCACGATGGTGTTCTCGGCGAGGCCGCTTTCGCGCAGCCAGTCGAGCATCATGCCCGCCGCGTGGTCCACCTGGCTGACGGCGCCCAGGTAGCCGCGGAGCTTGCGGATCCGCGCCGCCTCAAACGATTTCGGCTCGAGCAGCGCCCAGTCGCCCCGGCGCCACGAGGCCGCCGCGTCCGCCAGGTAGGGCGCCTTGTTCACGTGCCGCTCGTCCGCGTTCGGCGGAAGAATGAGCTGCCGGCCCTCGTACAGCGACCAGAACGGCTCGCTGGGGGAGGTGCACTGGTGGGGACGCGGCAGGCTCGCGTGCGCCACAAACGGCCGCCCCTCCGCCGAGCACGCCCGCATGAATTCGATCGTCTGCGCCGCGATCCAGCCCTCCTGCGATTCCTCGAACGACAGCGGCGACGGCCGCCCTTCCATCGACTGCACCCCGCGCTCGCCGAATTCCGTCAGCCCGATGTGGTCTTCCAGGTGCAGCTTGCCGCGCTCCCGCAGGAAGCGTTCGTACTCCGCCGACCGCCCGCCGATGCTGCAGTCGCACGTCTCGTGGAAGACGCCCGCATCGTCCTCGATCCAGTATGCCGGGCAGTGGATCTTCCCGATCGCGCTGGTGGCGTAGCCGAACCGGCGAAAATACCCGAGGATACTCGGCAGCCCGGCCGGCCGGGGGCCGCTCAATCCATAGTAGCCGTGGTTGTGGCAATACTGCCCCGACAGGCAACTCACGCGGCTCGGCGTGCAGATCGGGTTCTGGCAGATCGCATTGTCGAACCGCACCCCCTCCGCCGCCATCCGATCCAGGTGCGGCGTCTGAACGTCCGGGTGCCCCTTGTGCCCCAGCACCTTCGCGTTGTGCTGGTCGGATAGTATGAATAACACGTTTGGCTTCATTGGTTTTTTCCTCTGTCTCGCCTCATTGCCGTGCACGGGTCGCCACGCCCTCGACGTGCTCATTCATGTGGAAGATGTGATCGTCGGGCGACACGATCGGCCTGCCGTTGATCGATACATTCTCGAACAGCACGTCCTGTACGGGATGCTCGGCGTCGAAGCCGGCGATGAGCACGGGAGGAATGTCGGCCCCGCTGATCGCGATGTCCCGGAACGTGATTCCGCGTATGTGGCCGCGGCGGTCGTCCTTGCCCCACACGTCCTGCACGATGTCGAGCTTGATGCATTCGCGGGGCATGTGAGGCTCGATGACGGTGCGCGGG
>DATKYA010000443.1:0-3072 GCA_035528775.1 Planctomycetota bacterium
CCGCGTGGCTGCAACTTCGCCGTCATCTTCGGCCGGCTGTTCGTGAGCAAGGACTACGTGTGGGACCAGATCGACGGCGACGGCTCCCTCACGCTGGCCGATGCGAAGCTGCAGTACACCGTGTATGACTTCTACGGGAACCAGATCGACACCGGCACGAAGAAGAAGGTCATCCCGCTGAACACGAACGAGTACTACGTGGCGACGAGCGGCGAGATCGACGAGCTTGTTCACGCGCTCGAGACGGCCGAGATCGACAAGCTGCGGCCGGTGCAGATCGGGGTGTACGACATCGCCGGGCCGCTGGACCGGTCGCCGGCCGGGCGGGCGATTCGCGGACTCAGCCCGCCCCTGCGCACGGTGCTGAAGGTGGAATTGCAGAACGCATACAACGTGCCGCTGTCCGGCAAGATCAGCGTTCGCACGCCGACCGACCTCCGGCTAAGGTCCGCGTCGCTGAAGTTCAAGGACCTGGTTCCCGGCAAGCGCACGGTATTCGAGTTTCCCATCGCAGGCGGCGTGCTGAACCCGGGGAACCGGTATCCGCTGAAGATCACGGTCGACACGTCACAGGGCCGGGCGGAGCTGGACGAGGCCGTCTCGCTGGCGCTGATCAAGCGGGGCACGCCCACGATCGACGGCGACCCGTCCGAATGGTCGAAGCTCGGGGCCGTGCCGGTCCACGTCCTCGCCGAGGGAAACTACCTGCCGGTGAAGGACGCGATGAAACTGCTGGAGTGGAAGGCGGACAAGGGCGACGCGCCCGAACTCCTCAACGGCAAGGGCATGGCACGGTTCTGCACGATGTACGACGACCAATACTTCTACGTCCTCGCACACGTGCTCGACGGCCGCGAGCAGAAGGACCATCGCAATCACGCCCGCGTCAGCATGCTCGGCCAGTGGTTCAGGATGATGGATCCTCCGGCCGACATGATCTACGCCGCCGGGCCGAGTGTTCCCAGCGGCATGCTCCAGATCGCCTTCGACTGCATCCCCGCCGAGAAGCAGCAGCAATACTATCCGCCCGACAGCCCCTACTACCGGCGGGTCTCGTTCTTCGACACCGACTACGAGTTTTCGATCTACCCGACGACCGACGGCAAGCCGGAGGTCTGGTGCAACATGGCCCCGGGCATCCGCTACGACGATTTCTACCCGTTCACGCCGAAGGGCGAGATTCACCAGGACGTGGTGGCGGACGCCCGTGCCGCGATCACGCACGACGCCGAGATGCGCGTGTGGGTCTACGAGGCCGCCATCCCGCTGTCGCGGATCAAGGACCTCCAGCCGCAGCCCGGCAAGGCCGTGCGCTTCAATTTCCTCATCCGCTGCATCGGCCACTGGTCGGAGGGCCGCAGCACGTGCGTGATCAACCGGTGCACGTTCCATCCGACATCTGGTGGATCGTTCTCGGATGACGTTGAATGGGGATTCGCAGACTGAGGAGCGCAGCATGGATTCGGAATCGGGCCGGCACCTGTGCATGAACTTCGACTACTTCGACATGACGTGCAGCGCCGGTGCGCGGGAGAACAGCCTGTACGGCCCGGAAAGGATGCGGCAGCACTTCCGCCGCTGCGCGGATGCCGGGTTCACCCGGATATTCTTCCGCGTGTCGGCGTTCGGCACGGTGGTGTATCCCAGCAAGGTGGCCACGCCGTTCTCCCGCGATTTCCGCGTGCGCTGCATGTGGCTGAAGCGGAACATGGACGCGTTCGACCCGCTCGCCGCCGCCATCGAGGAAGCCCACGCCGCCGGCCTGAAGATCTACGCGTGGGTCACCCTGTTCGATTCCTACATGCACTGGCTGGACGACGGCTACTTCCGGAACAACCCCGACTGCTACATGCTCAGCCGCGCGCAGGACCTGTATTTCCCGGTGCCGTGCTACGCGGTCGAGAAGACCCGCGCCTACCGCCTCCGCGAAGCTGAAGAACTGCTCGACTACGGCATCGACGGCATCTTCTATTCCGTCCATTCGCACAGCGGCACGGTGGCGAAGGTGTATCCGTGGGACGCGCTCGGCCCGCTGAGCATCGGGTTCAACCCGCCGGTCGTGCAGCGCTACCGCGACAAGCACGGGGTCGACATCCTGCACGAACCGCCGGACGCCGCGAAGCTGCGCGACGTCCACGCGGAGTTCTTCAACCTCTTCCTACGCTACGTGCGTGGGACTGCGGCCGTTCGCAACTGCAAGCTGATCTGCACGAGCGATTCCTGCAAGTACTGGGATTACCCGCCCAACCACGGATACGTGGAAGTTGGGATGGATTGGCCGGCGTGGCTGCGGGAGGGCGTCGTGAACGAGGCTTGCCTGATCCGATGGTCGATCGACGACGACAGGATCTTCCACGAGGACGCCGACCTGTCGCGCCTGATCTCGTGGATCTGGATTCACGGCGGCGAGAGCCAGTTGCCGCGCGTCCGCCGGCACGTCGATTTCTGCCGCGACCACGGGATCGGCGGAATCACCTTCCACGAGGCGGAGGTGTTTGAGTTCGGTTGCCCTGAATACTGGCACGTGGCGGAATCGTTCCTCAAGTGATTGTTCGTGGCTGACCGTTCAACAAGGAGCAGTTCGATGAGATTTCCGAAGGCATTCATGGTTTCGGTGCTGATCTGCCTGGCGGCGTGTGCTGTCATCCCCTGCCGCGCCAACGCGGAAGACCTGCTGAAAGCAGCCAGGGATGCCCACGCCAGCCGGCATCTCGAGCTGGCGGCGAAATACTACCAGCAGGTGATCGACCAGGGCAATGGTTCCGCGTATCTGGCGAAGCTCGGCCTGGCCAGCGCGTGGGCGCAGATGGGCCGCTACGACGACGCCATCGACCTGTATCTCGCCACCGAGAAGGGCGACTACCACTGGAGCGGCGCGGGTTCGCTGCCCATGGCCGAAGCCGCGCGAAACGCAGGCCTCCAGGAAAAGCTCGTCCCCGCCTACGAAGCCATCTGCACCAGGGACAACTACCGCGACGCCTTCGGCTGGCTGCAGAGGCTGTACCTCGATACCGGCAACTTCGCCAAGGCGAACGACATCGCGGCGAAGTGGCAGTGGCCCATCACGCCCCT
>DATKYA010000444.1:0-11071 GCA_035528775.1 Planctomycetota bacterium
GCACCGTCGATGTTCGTCACGACGGCTGAGGGATCGATCCGCTTCATCAGGCCGGCCAGCACCTTGCCAGGGCCGATCTCTGCAAACTCGCGGATCCCGGTGCCGAGCAGGTATCGCATGCCGTCTTCCCACAGCACCGGACTGGTCACCTGCCGGGCGAGATGGTCGCGGATTTGCCCGGCACCCTGGACGGGCTTGCCCGTAACGTTCGACACCACGGTGAACCGCGGCTCCCGGATTTCCACCGACTCCAGCCGCTGTGCCAGTTTCAGCCGGGCCGGCTCCATCAGAGGCGAATGGAACGCGCCCGCCACGTTCAGCTTGATTGCCATCTTCGCGCCGAGCTGCCTGGCGATCTCGCAGGCCTTGTCCACCGCGGCAATCTCGCCGCTGATCACGATCTGCCCGGGGCAGTTGATGTTTGCGATGGCCACGGTGCCAGCCGCGGAGGCGTCGGCCGCGGCCCGTTCGACGCTCGCCCTGTCGAGTGCGATGATCGATGCCATCGTGCCGGGCCGCTCGCCGCATGCTTCCTGCATCCAACGGCCACGGTCGTGCACCAGCGGCACCGCCAGGTCGAAATCGATGGCGCCGGCGCTCACGAGGGCGGTATATTCGCCCAGGCTCAAGCCGGCGGATGCCGTGCAGGGCGGGTTGCCCATTGCCGCCAGCGCCGCCATCGAGCAGGCCAGGATCGCCGGCTGGCTGATGTCGGTCCTCGTCAGCTCCTCGGCCGGGCCGTCGAAGCAGATTCTGGCGAGATCGAATCCGAGCAGCCTGTTGGCGCGCTCGAATATGGCTCGTGCGGCCGGGAAGCGCTCGCAGAGGCTCTTGCCCATTCCAACGTATTGTGCCCCCTGGCCGGGGAAGAGGAATCCATTCATGCGTTGCTCAGTTGACGAGTTAGATGGTTGATCAGTTGGCCCGGCACAGGCCCGCTACCATTCGATCAATGCCGAAGCCCACGTGAGGCCGGCTCCGAACGCGACGAGGATGACGATGTCGCCCTTCTTCAGCTTGCCCGCCTTCACCGCTTCATCCAGGGCGATCGGGATGGACGCCGACGACGTGTTGCCGTATTTCTGGATGTTCACTTCCACCTTGTCCATGGGCAGTCCGAACTTTTCGGCGGCCGCCGCGAGGATGCGCAGGTTCACCTGGTGCGGCACGATCAGCGAGATGTCGTCGGCCGTGTAGCCCCGGGCGTCGAGTGCGTCCTGGATGCATTCCTGCATCTTGCGGACGGCGAACGAGAAGACTTCCCTGCCGCGGATTTCCATGTAATGGAGCTTCTTGCGAACGGTCTCCTTGGTGGCAGGCATTCGCGATCCGCCGGCGGGCAGCCTCATGATGTTGCCCCCGGAGCCGTCGGAGCCGAGCTTGGTGTACGCGACGACGTGCTTGTTTGCCGGCCCCAGCACCACCGCCCCGGCTCCGTCGCCGAAGAGGATGCAGCTCGACCTGTCTTCGTAGTTGGTGATCTTGGTGAGCGTTTCGGCGCCGATCACGAGGGCATACTTGATCGCTCCAGACGCGATCATCGCCGACGCGGTGGATATCCCGTAGACGAACCCGGAGCACGCCGCCGACAGGTCGAAGGCTCCTGCGTTCTTCGCCCCGATGGCGTTCTGCACGAGGCAGGCGGTCGCCGGGAAAAACATGTCGGGCGTGATTGTGGTAACCACCACCAGGTCGAGTTTTTCCGGCTTGATCCGGGCATTCCGGAGGGCGCGCAGCCCCGCTTCGATCGCCAGGTCCGACGTGGCAACCTCCGGCTCAACCATCCTCCGCTCCGATATGCCTGTGCGGGTCACGATCCAGTCGTCGCTGGTCTCAACCATCTTCTCGAGATCGTGATTGGAGAGTATCTTGTCGGGAAGGAAGGATGCGGTCCCAAGAACTCCCGGTCGAATGATAGCAGTCAAGAGCTAACACCACCCGAAAACGTGTTGCAGAAGCAAAGGCGCGCGAAAGGCCTGCCCGGGCAGGCCGCTTAGAACCCGCCTCGTCTCATCGCTGCTTCCACCTCATCGATGATCTTCGTGTTGAGGTTCATCTCGGCGAGGCGAGAAGCTACCTTGATACCGTTGAAGACGGCGCGGGCATTGGAGGCGCCGTGAGAAATGATGGTAATGCCGTTGACGCCCAACAGGGGCGCGCCTCCGTACTCCGAGCAGTCCATCCTGCCCTTGATGGCCCTGAAGGCGGTCTTGCACAGGGCTGCCCCGATGCGGCGGCGGATCGTCTTGCGAAGCTCGGTGCCGAGCAGGTGGATCACCGCTTCCGCCAGCCCTTCGCTCGCCTTCAGGATCGAGTTGCCCACGAATCCATCGCACACCACGATGTCGCACGTCCCCTCGAAGATGTCGCGTCCTTCAACGTTGCCGCAGAAGTTCAGCGGCGATTCCTTCAGCAGTGCGTAGGTCTGCTTGGCGAGCACGGTGCCCTTCGCGTCTTCCTCGCCTACGTTCAGCAGGCCAACCCGGGGGGATTGGACATCAAACGCGATTCGGGAGTAGATGGCGGCCATGAGGCCGTACTGGAGGAGGTGGGCGGGCGTGGTGGCCATGTTGGCGCCGGCGTCGATCAGCACGCACACGCCATCGTTGCGCGTGGGCATGGGAGCCGCAATACCGGCCTTGCGGACACCCGGCAGCATCCCGTACATGATGGTTGATGCCGCCACCGCCGCACCGGTGCTGCCGGCAGACACCAGGGCGTCGGCCTGGCCGTCCTTTACCAGCTCGGCGGCCACGCGAATCGATGACCGCCGCTTGCGCCGCATTGCTTCCACCGGGTGTTCGTGCATCCCCACCACGTCAGGAGCGTGCACGATCTCGATACCCGTGCCGCGATAGCCGAAGACGGCAAACTGTTCCCTGATCTGCTTCTCGTCGCCCACCAGGATCACGTGGTGCGACTTGAAGTAGCGAGCAGCGAGCAGTGCTGCCTCTACAACGACCGACGGGGCGGAATCGCCACCCATGGCGTCTGCCGCGATCCGCATTGCGGTGCTACTCCTCGGTTTTGACCACTTCCTTGCCCGCGTAGTAGCCGCAATTGGGGCAAACAGTGTGCGGGCGCTTCACCTCACCGCAGTTCTTGCAGGTCGGAAGCGAGGGAGCGGCGAGGAAATCGTGGGAACGCCGCTTATTCGTTCGTGCGTTCGAGTGTCGCCGTTTCGGATTAGGCATTCCTTCAGTCTCCAATGGCTCCGGCCGTGCCGGCATTCGCGCGCCGCACTAGCACACCGGTGCCTCTGTGCCTGATGTGGATGGCAAAATATACATTCTACGCAATATGCCGCCGGAAGTCAAGCGAAAATTGCCGCCGGTGCAGGACACCCCGGCAACCCGTCATACTACACCTTGGTGTGTCAACAGGGGATTCCACAAGCTATTGGTGCCAGATTGCCTTGCGGGCTTGTGCTGCCCGCCATCTTCCTCTTTTTCGCCAAACCGGAACGCCGGTCTCGTCCACACTGCGACGCCGCTGCTGAGCGATTGCCTCCTGCTAATATCGGCACGGACGGAAGTCGGTGAATGGAGGGATGCCGATCCGAGCGGGCCGCGTGGACGAGGTGGAACCCGATGAATTCAATGGACCCGGCGGATCGTTCTCCTCGGCCCCGGGCCTCAGGCCAAGTCCGAACCAGACTGCCACGGCAGGCCATCTGTTCCAGCACCATGAATTCTGTAGTCTTGAAGTTGTCACTTGTGACGGTATAATTAGATAGGGAAGACGCGGCATCACGGCTGGTGCACATCGATCTTACAGACGGGAAAGAAGAGCAGCTCGTGAGCCCTGCCTCCCGGCGTACACAGGAATTGTGTTTGGCGGGTCGTCTGGACAAAGGAGTGGGTACATGAGCATGCTCAGGTCGTTGGGAATCGCGTTTCTGGTGGGGATGTGTCTTCAGTACGCTTGCACGGGAAGCAGTGCGGAGCCGACGACGATCGTACTGCTCAATATGGACGATCAGCCGCCCGGGTGGACTGAAAGCCCCAGCGGTGCATGGGAGTGGGGCACGCCATCGGGCACGTGCGGCGATCCATCCGCCGGGCACACCGGCACCAAGGTCGCCGGCTACGCCCTCACGGGTTGCTACGAAAACAGCCTCTCCTCCCGGAATCTCTCCATTGGACCATTCGATTGCTCCCGGTACGCAAACGTGAAAGTGAAGTTCTGGCGCTGGCTGCGAGTGGCCAGGGCTTACTACGATCATGCCGGGTTCCAAGTCTCAAACAACAACTCCACCTGGGTCTCGGTCTGGGAGAATCCATTGGACGTGGACGTGCTGGACGCCGCCTGGACTCTCTGCGAGTACGACATTACCGCGACTGCAGCCGGCAAGGCAACCGTGTACCTGCGGTGGGTGATGGGGCCGACCGACAGCGTGGACTCATACGGCGGCTGGAACCTGGACGACGTCGAGTTGACAAACGAGCCTCCTCCCCCCTACTTGCACCATTTCGAGTGCAGCGCCGTTTCCTCGCCTCGGTATGCGGGTGTTCCATTCCCCATGACCATCACCGCCAGGCTGTCGAATGGCGAGACCATGACCGATTTCAACGAATGCCTCGAGATATCGCAATCGCTGCCCGTCAGCAAGATCATCATGTACGAGCGCAAGGTGAACAGCCAGCATTTTGCCGCGGCGCTGGCCGAACTGGGCCTTGTGGCCGAGGACTGTGCGACGGCCAGCGACTTCTACACGGCTCTCGCCGCTGCCAATCCGGCCGATACACTTGCGATACTCAACTGCTCTTCGGCATCAATCACCCCTGATACGCTGATCACATTCATTGCTGCCGGCGGGCGCGTCATTTTTTCATGGTGGGACCTCGACACAGAGCCTGGTCTCACTGCCTCGTTCGAGGCCCAGGTGGCTGCGGATAACAGAAGCCCGGTGCCCCTCTACGACTGGGGAGGTTCTCCCTTCTTCGACGGCTTGACCAGTCCCTTGCCGTTCTCTGACACCTGGCCCGACAACGGCGACTACCTCACCCCCATCGGCGGAGCCTTCGCCGTGGCAGGGTTCGTATCCGCACAAACATCCGGTCACGCCGCCATCGTCATCGGCAACTCCGGCCGCACTGTCCTCAACGGTTTCCTCTTTGATGACGTCACACAAGCAACCGACGCGATCCGCCTGGCGAAGAACGAAATAGCCTTCCTCGCGACGACCACCGCCGTAACCGTTTCACCCGCGACCGTTTGCCTTGTCAATGGCGTCTGGCAGGGAACCTTTACCGTCAACGAGCCCGCTGAGGCCTTCCGCATCCGCGTAGCCGACACATCAGGCCACAGGGGCGACACAGACGCATTCGACGTGCTGCCGCCTCCGCCGGTGACGGTGACCCTCCCAGCGAGCACCGCTGAAAACGCCGGCACGCTGGCTGGCCAGGGCAGCGTGACCATTCCCGTGGCCCTGGGCGCCGATCTCACCGTGCAACTGAGCTCCAGCGACACAGCCGAGCTTACCGTGCCGGACAGCGTAGTCATTTCCGCCGGCGCCATGTCCGTCGCGTTCGACATCACCATCGTCAACGACGCGTTGCTCGACGGCACCCGCAGCGTGACCATCACGCCATCGGCCGAGGCCCATACGCCCGTAGCCGCCAGCATCATCGTGCACGACGACGAAACCGCCGTCCTGGGGTTGATCCTTCCCGCGGAAGCCGCCGAGAAAGCTGGGACACTCGCCGGCCAGGGCAAACTGACCGTGAGCTCCGCGCCTGACATAGACCTGATCGTGTTCCTCACTTCCAGCGACTCAACGGAAGTGGCCGTCCCGGCGAGCGTTGCAGTGCCCGCCGGGGGAACAGAGGCAACCTTCGACCTGAGCATAATCGACGACCAGTTGATCGATGGCTCCCAGTCTGCAACAATCACGGCGCACGTTGAGAACTGGACCGATGGCTCGTGCGCGATAACGGTGCTGGACGATGAAAGCCTCGCCCTGACCGTCACGCTGCCGGACGGTGTCTGGGAAGGCGAATCGAAGGCCGGCACCGTCGGCGTCAACGGCATCACGCTCAGCGACCTGCTCGTATCGCTCACCACGGATACCCCGGGCGAGCTGACCGTGCCGGAAACCATCACGATACCTTCCGGCCAGCAGTCCGTTGACTTCACGGTCACAACCCAGGCCGACGACGTGTGCGATGGGGGCAAGACGGTATCGGTTACGGCATCGTTGGGCGACAACCAGGCTTCCGCCAGCACGCGGGTGCTCGACTCCAATGTCCACTATTTCATGTTCGGTGGCATCCTCTCACCCAGGACGGCCGGCGTGCCGTTTTCGATAACCGTGAGCGCGGTCAACATCGACGGCCTGACCATTACGCCGTACGTGGGCGCGGCGAGCCTGAAGGCTGATGCCGACCAGGGGGCGCTGTCGATCCAGCCCCAGCAGACCGGCCCATTCAGCAGCGGGCAGTGGACCGGCACCATAACGATCGCCGCCGTCGCATCCAACGCCAGGCTCACTGCATCCTCCCCATCGGATCCATCCATCACGGGCACCAGCACCGCCTTCGACCTGGAACCCGGCCCCCTCCACCATTTCACATGGGATGCCGTGCCTTCCCCGCAGGTGGCGGACGAACCATTCCACGCATCGCTCACCGCGCAGGACGCCAACGGATTCACCGTGACCGGTTTCAACGAAACAGTCGCCATCTCAGGCGCCAAGGGGTCGGAATCCACAGAGGTCGTTATCGGCACCGGCACGAGCACCTACTACTACCCGCTGCCCTTGTCCTACAACCGCTCCCGCACGCAGGTGATCTACCTTGCCAGCGAGATCGGCGGGCCTCGCCTCCTCTCCGGCCTGTCGCTGATGCTCGACTCCGTACCCACGCAAACGATCAACCAGTGGACCATACGGATGAAACACACTGCGCTGGCCAGCTACTCCAGCCCGGCATCGTGGGAAGGCAGCGGCTGGACGGTTGTCTACCAGGCGAACGAAACCATCACATCATCAGGGTGGGTGAGCTTTCCTTTCACCACGCCGTTCGTCTATGACGGCATCCAGAACCTGATGATCGACTTCAGTTTCAACAATTCATCCACCACATCCAACGTCTACTGCGGCAGGACGACGACAAGCGATTACCGTCTGCTATACTACAGGACGTCCACCTCGACGTACGGCGATCCGCTTCTGTGGTCGGGGACGAGTTCGCCCACTCCGAGCCGCGTGCCATACCAGTTGAATATCAAGCTCAATTGCCTCACGCTGCCGGCGTCACCGTTGAGCGTGACGTTCAGCGCGGGCAGATGGAGCGGAGACGCGACGGTGCTGGAAGCAGCGGAAAATGCCTTCCTGACCGCCATTCATCAAAGCGGCGCACAGGGCCGCACGAATTATTTCGACGTGCTCCCCCCGCGCCAGGCCCCGCCGGTGATGAACGCGGAACCGGCCGAAACTCAAGGCGCCTGCAACACCGTTGCTTGGAGCGCCGTGCCAAATGCACATGATTACCTTGTCGAATACGACGACGATCCATCCTTCCCCACACCCGACGGCAGCAGCGGGTGGGTGGCGGCCCTCGAACACCAGTTTTGCGGGCTGACGGACGGCACCACCTACTACTACCGCGCGAAGTGCAGGCGGCTGAGCCACGGGCGCGAACGCTTGTGGAGCCAAACATCCCAGGTGGAGTTCAACGCCGGCTCTCTGACTGGAGTGATGGCCGTCTCCCCCGGCGACGTTGTGCTCATGCAGGGCACGCAGCAAGTCACCGACACTCTCGGCGGCACCACCAGCTCGTCAAGCGGCGGAACCAGGGCAAGGTTCAACGCCTTCCAATGCCAGGCATCCAGAATCCTCACGAACATCGAGGTTTACCTCGACCTGCCGTCCAGCATCCCTCTGCAGTACCTCGTCTACGAGTGCGATGCAGCCTCCGGCGATTACGCCTGCATCAGCCGTACACTTGTCAGCGGGCAGACTGGAACCGGTATCGGCTTCTATTCGTCCGGGCCGGTGGCCGTGCCACTGACTGCGGGCAAGTACTACCTGATCGGTGCGGCGTGGAACGACTCGATCACCTATTACTACAAGACATCAGGCCACCCGACATCGACGGCGTTCGGCTCATCTTCCGGCAACCTCCTTTACAACGACGGCTACCCGCCACCCGATACGATCCACTACTCCCTGGCGGGCAGCAACGTCTACCACTTCCGGCTCACCACCGTCCTGTCCACCAGCAGCGGACCGGGCACCGGCAGCGTGGTGTCGCCGCCGATCAATCGCGCGCAACTCGTGTGCTGGGACACGCTGACGTACGGCGCAACGGTCCCCGCCGGCACCACGCTCACGGTGGACGTTCTTGACGCATCCGGCCAGGTTCTGGCCGCCAGTGTGCCATCCGGGAGCAGTCTCTCCACCCTGGGCATCACGCAAACGGCCATCAAGTTGCGCGCCGACATGGCGTCGACCAGCACGGACGTGACGCCGGTCCTGCACGATTGGTGCGTGACGTGGCGGGAGACTTCCGACACTGCGGTGGAAAGCAGTTGGTCCGAAGCCGTCTTCTCGCAGCAGGAGGTGATGCATGTGCTGTCGGTCTCATCCGATCCCCCGGCAGCGGTAGCCATACAAGGTGACAAGCCGGGCACCGCGCCCTACACCGCCCTCTGCGATCACGGCCAGGACGTGCGTCTGACCGCCCCGCAGCGTTGCGTGCTGGGCGAGCGCGTGTACGAATTCGCACACTGGACCGTCGACGGCACACCGGCCCAGGAGAACGTGCCGGGGCTGACCATCAGGATGGACAATGACCTCGGGGTTACGGCCGTCTATACGATCGTGCCGCGGCAGCTCATCATCGAAGGCCCAACCGAGCGAGGCGAGGGACCCCTCCTTCTCGAAAACGGCGTCATTCGCTTCGACTTCTACGCCCGCGGCATCGTCGACTTTGCAGGCGTCCAGGCCGTCCTGAGCACACTGGGGCCGCAAGGTACGTCCGCGGGAACCTTCCAGATCAGCGTGGCCGGGGGAAACCCGCCCTCCGATGCGCAGGCGATTGTCTGCAACAGCGCACTCTTCGGCCCACTCTACCCGGTGTTCGTCAGCCAGCCCCTCATGCCCTTCTACCGACAGCTTGCCGGCTTTGTTCTGCTCAGCGCAGGCTCCGATCTGCCGGAGAAGACCTGGTTGATGTCCGTCACCTATGATTACACCGTGCCAGTGCGGTATGCCGGCACATTCACCTTCGGGGTCAACACGCAGAACACACTGCTAGCCTCGGACAACGGAGTCGTGCCATTTGATGCCGTGCCCGGCCACGCCGAATTCGCCAAGTGGCCGATCCCCGGCGACGCCAATTGCGATTGCACCGTGAACATCCTCGACCTCATAGATGTTCGAAAGAAGCTGGGCCAGCCAGTCGACAGCGGCGACAACTGGAAGGCCGACCTGAACAATGACGGCATGATCAATCTGCTCGACTTGATCGTGATCCGCAGCAAGTTGGCCAGCCGGTGCGATGCCCCTCTTACGGCGCGCGACTGCGGCACTGCACATATCCTTCAGGATATCTGGACCGACCGTGCCGAGATTGTCATCACGCTCGGTCCCCTCGCGCTCGGCGACGATCCTCCGGACGTCGTCACGGTCTTCCTTAACGGCGAGACCAGGCTAGCGGACTTCCCCCTCGGAACTACTTCGATTCCCGTCAGGCTGGACTCCGGCAGGAATTGTCTGACGATAAAGGCAGTATCGGGCGGATCCGACGGGCGGGCGGACCTGCTGGTCGTCTTCGGCAACGCCATCGCCGGAGAACAGGTGCAGATGATCTCGATTCAGCCGGGAAGCGAGGCAAACTGCTCAGTGAGCAGATGACCGCAGGTAGGGCCAGGCCGCCCGCCCGCGATCTTTGCAGGCGGGTGTTGCCTGCCCGGGCGTGAATTGGCCCGCAATGCAATGGCAGGCATGCGACCGTTGCGGTCGCCCGCACCAGTGTCTTGAACAGGCAATGGGCAGCCTGCCCCTGCGGAGCCAAGGACGTTTGCCGGATTGGACTTCCGACCCTGCCGCCTGTAGCCTGTGCACCTGCACCTGCCACCTGTGCACATGTAGCCTGCTGAACTTGGGCTGTCATTCCCGATTCGCGCCGTCACTGGGTCTGTAATTTCCCTGTTGTATCTGAGCATGTAGGGGCGGACGGCGTCCGCCCAGGGCACACACCGTGTGCCCCTGCCCCAGCGGCATACAACAATCTGATTACAGACCCCCGTCACTCCGCCATCCGAATTCCGTTTGCCCTTCCCGTGCGCTTGTGTATCATTGTACGGTATGGCGCAGAAGATCCGCGTAGCCGAGATCGTGGAGAGCACGGTCGGCGGCATTCGCGAGCACATCAGGCAGATCGTCAGTCACGTGGACCGCGAGCGGTTCGACCTGACCGTGATCTGCTCGGCAGAGCGCGACGGGCGAATCCGTGCCGAGCTCGAGCGATGGCGGGAGGTGGGAGTGGACGTGATCGAGGTGCCGATGGTGCGGTCGATCCGCCCGCTGCGGGATTTCCTCTGCTACCGGCGCATCGTGCGCGAGTTGAAGAAGGGCGCGTTCCACGTGGTGCATGCGCACGGATCGAAGGGGGGCTTCATCGGGCGGATGGCCGCCCGCAGGCTGCCCGGCGCGCGGGTCATCCACACCGGGCACACTTTTCCCATCCAGTGGGCGCGGGGTCTGCAAGGCACCTTCTACGCCGCACTCGAGCGAGCGGCCTGCCGGCACTGCCATCGAGTCGTGGCGCTCACCGAGTCGCAGAAGGAACTGCTCGTCCGCCGCGCGATCTGCCCTGCACGGAAGATCGTGGTAATTCCGAACGCAACGGAGCTGCCGCCTGTCCCCGGGCCTGACGACCGCCGCCGCGCTCGCGAAGCACTCGGCCTTCCCCTGCAGGTTCCCATCATCGGCATGGTGGGGCGTATCGTTCCGCAGAAACTTCCGGCCGCGTTCGTCAGTGCCGCCAGGCTCGTGGTGCAGGCTCGCCCGGATGCACAGTTTGTGTGGATAGGCGACGGCCCCTTGCGGTCCGTCATCGAGCAG
>DATKYA010000445.1:0-5183 GCA_035528775.1 Planctomycetota bacterium
CCTTTCGCATCGTGCGGGGTGGACGGTGCAAGCACCACGAGCCCCGGCACGTGCAGGAAAAACGATTCCAGGCTTTGCGAGTGCTGGGCGCCCATCGACAGCCCGCCGCCGCCCGGGCTCCGGATCACCATCGGCACGCTCACCTGCCCGCCCGACATGTACCGCAGCTTCGCCATGTGGTTCACGATCTGATCCATCGCGAGGAGGATGAAGTTGATGGTCATGATCTCGGCTACGGGGCGCAGCCCAGCCATCGCCGCCCCGATGCCCAGGCCGACGATCCCCTCCTCGGCGATCGGGGTGTCGAGCACGCGTCGCTCGCCGAACTCGTCCAGCAGCCCCTGCGTAACAGTGAACGATCCGCCCCACTTCGCCACTTCTTCGCCGTAGACAAACACGCGCTTATCGCGCGTCATTTCCTCGCGCAGGGCCAGGTTCAGCGCCTTGGCATACGTCAGTGTGGCCATTACAGTGATTCCAATTCAGCGATTTCACTGGACGTAGTGGACATAATGGACCAAGTGGACGACGTGGACATCGGCATTCATCGTTCATCGTTCATCGTTCATCGTTCATCGCCAATCCTTCTCCGCACCGTCCCACAGGTCGGTGCGCAGCTCCTGGGGTTCGGGGAAAGGACTGGATTCGGCGAATCTCACGGCTTCATCGACGGTGCTGGCGGCTTCAGTGTCGATCTCGTCGAGCTCGGCTGGCTGCTTGATCCCCTGCTCGACCAAGAGCTTGTGCAGGCGGCTGATCGGGTCGTGCTCGCGGGCCTTGCTGATCTCCTCCTTGCTGCGGTAGCCCTGCGCGTCGGTGACGGAATGCCCGACGAACCGCTGCGTGGTGGCTTCGATGAACGTGGGCTTGCGTGTGTCGCGGCAGTACTTGACGGTGCGCCCCACCACGTCGTGCACCGCCAATACGTCCATTCCGTCCACGCGGTCGAGCCGCATGCAATAGCAGCAGGCTCGCTCGGTCAGCTCGATCGCGCAGCTTGCCTTGGCAACTGGCGTGCCCATGCCCCACAGGTTGTTTTCGCACAGGAAGATGACGGGCAGGTTCCACAGGGCCGCCCAGTTCATTGCTTCGTGGAAGCCGCCCTCGTTGACGGCGCCGTCGCCGAAGAAGCACAGCACGATCTGGTCGCCCTTCTGGTATTCGATGGCGAATGCGAGGCCGACGGCGATCGGCAGCTCGCCGGCCACGATGCCGTCGCCGCCGAAGAACCGCAGGTCGCGGTTGAACATGTGCATCGAGCCGCCCTTGCCCCTCGACACGCCGGTGGCCTTGCCGAACAGCTCGGCCATCACGTGCTTGGGGTCGCAGCCTTTCACGATGGCGTGGCCGTGGTCGCGGTAGGCGCCGATGACGTAGTCGTCCGGGCGCAACGCATTCAGCGCCCCCACCGCCACCGCCTCCTCGCCGATGTACAGGTGGCAGTAGCCGCTGACACGCCCCTTGTGATACATCTCGTTCGTCTTCTCCTCGAACAGGCGTATCAGCACCATCTGCCGGTAGAAGTGCGTGAGTTGTTCGACGGACAGTTCCCTGACCATTTCAGCGGCCTGCATGGGCGTATCCTTGCCACGTGGGGAAAATGGTTCAGTGTTGGATGTTCGATGTCCGACGTTCGTTCCGTCTTCAGCCGCCATCCAGCAGCCCCTGCTCCTCCCACAGGAACCAGTTGCCGGTGTCTTCGAGGAAGCTGAGCGTGTTCTGGAGGAATTCGATGTGCTCGTTCTCCTCTTTCTGAAGTGTTTTATAGACGTCGGCCACGCTGCGGTCGGCGGCGTTGGCGGCGGCCTGACCGTAGAACTTGTAGCCTTCCTTCTCGATGTCGAGTGCGATACGAAGCGCCTTTACGTCGTCGGTGTCGGAGGGTACGCGCTCGGTCAGCTCCTGCCGGGCCTTGAGGAAAACCGTGGAGATGGCCGACTTGAACGTGCCCTTGCGAGGCGGCAGCGTCAGGTTGGCAGGAAGCGGTGCGCCCGCGTTCTTCAGCAGCATTTGCAGCCCCTTCAGGTGGCGTTTCTCGTCGTTCACCAGCGACTCGAACATCGACTGACCGAGCCGGTTTCCTGATCGCGCGGCCGCGTCGGTGTAGAAGTCGATGGAATCTTGCTCCATCTTGATGGCCGTCTCAACGGCGGCTTGCATGTCGTTCTTGCTCATTGGTGCATCTCCGGGCGCAGCAGTGCTGCACTGATGGAAGGATGCCGCTCGGCCCAACGCACTCGAGCCGAGCGACCTTGCCATGTCATTTCACTTCCATCTGCGTCTGCGACGCCCACACGCCATGGATGTTGCAGTTCTCGTAGGCGATGAGCGTGCCGGACTTCGGCAGCATGATGCTGAAGGTGACCTTGGGATCGGCTTTCTTGCCGGCGAGGTCCGCACGGCAGAGGTAGATGTCGTCGAGGTACAGGTCGATGAATTCGATATGGTGTGCCGGCTCATTGGGGTGGGCCATGTGCTTGCCCACGTGAACCGTGCAGTCGAACGGCTGGTTGGCTTTCACCGAATCGGGGCAGATGATGACGGGATCATGCTTCTTCTCGAGATCCGTCATGTTCTCAGGATCCGCCACTCGATTGATCTGGAACAGAAGGTCCGTTGCTACCGCTTGGGGCATGTTCGATTCCTTTCAAAAACAGCCTGATCGGGCCGCCTCCCCACCAATCCACGTGCTGGGCGAGCACCCGTTTTCCTCCGCGATACCCCGCTGCCCTGCCGCTCCTGCTATCCGCCGAGCTTGCGCCGGATCGATTGCGTCTTCGATTGAATCGATCGCCGCGTGCGGCCGCCTCGCCGATCGCGTCGGTCATCGAAGTGTTCGCTCCTGCCGTCGTATCCTGAACTCCGCAACCACCATAGGCGTCTCTCGGCAGGCCCGCCGATCCGGGGGCAGCAGATCATCTCGTTATGTTCTCGACCCTGAAAACTGCCGGGCCACAGATTTCCCGTGACCCGGCACATAAGCAGCGGCGGCCTCTATTCCTTGACCTTGATCGCCTCGGTCGGACAAATCTCAACGCACGTCTGGCACTGCGTGCACTTGTCCTGGTCGATGACTGCCTTGTCGTCCACCATCGAGATCGCATCGACGGGGCACTCGGGGACGCACGTTTCGCAGCCCACACAATCATCGGAATCCACTTCTACGATCATCAGTACTCCTTTCAGTTGCTTCTCACACGGTGAAACAAGCTCCCATGAGCTTGATGCGTTCATTCCTGCGGCCGATCCGAGGTTAGATCAATCCGCACTGCGATCACTTTTTCGGCAGACTTCATCACCTTCTTGTTGCGGAAAACGTATTTGTCCATCTCCTTGCAGGCCGTGCACCAGTCGGCGGTGAAATCGATCATCATCGGCTTGTTCTGCTCGATGGCGGCGGCTTGGGCTTCCGCAAGCGAAGGATACCACTTGATGCCCCCGGCAGGCAGGACCTGCGCCGGGGCGGCGAACGCCGCCCACAAACCGACCGTGATGGCGAGCACGCACGACGCGAGCTTCGCCCTCCCCAGCAATGAACCGAGGGCTTTGCGAGCATCGAAAACCAGGAATCCCGCACCAACCGCCACGGCGGCGATCCCCGTGACGATCCACCGCACGCTCCCACCCATCACCGGGAACAGCATGTAAATCGCGAAGCCGATGAGGATGACACCGAACAGCTTGCGAACTTCGATCATCCACGGCCCGGACCGCGGCAGCTTCTTCATTGTGCCCGAGAATGCGCCGATCGCGATCAGCGGCGCACCCATCCCCAGGCCAAACACGAACAGCAGGCTCGTGCCCAGCAATGCGTTTCCCGTGCCGGCAACGTACGCCAGCAGCGACGCCGCTACCGGCCCCACGCATGGCGATAGCACGACCGCGGAGACGCCCCCCAGCACCAGCGCCGCCAGCACTCCTCCGCCCCCGAACCGCCCTGCCCCGACCGTCAGCAGCGGCAGCTCGTATAGCCCGAACATGCTCAGCGCCATCGCCACAAACAGCGCCGCCACCGCGCCCAGCACCCACGGGCTTTGCAGGCTCGCTCCGATCAGCCCGCCCGCCGACGCCGTGATCAGCCCCAGGATCGCATACACGAGCGACAGCCCCAGCACGTACGAGGCCGACAGCAGCAGCCCCATCCCCGTGCCCGGCTTCTTCGATCCGAGCACGATGCTCGTGGTAACCGGGATCATCGGCCACACGCACGGCGTGAACGTGACCAGCAGGCCGAAGCCGAACACGGCGGCGAATGTCAGCGCCGTGCCGAGTTGAGCCAGCCAGCCTTCTACCTGCGATTGCGCCTGCGTGTCGCCCTGCCCGCCGGCGACCTTCTCGATCCGCTGGATCATCTTCTCGGCGGGTATCTTGCCGTGCACTCGCTCGCCGGCATACTCGGCGCCATGCGGATCGGTGAAAACGACCGTCGGCAGGCTCGTCACCTTGTAGTGCACCCTGGGATTGCTCGCGCCCGCCACCGGCGGTTCGCCGGGCTGCTGCGAGATCAGCTCGGCCTGGCCTTCATCGGCATCCTTGCCGAACTCCGCCTTCAGCTCGGTTTTCATGGGGAAGAAGCAGGTGTCCTTCGAGCAGCCCTGGTAGCCGACTTCCAGCGATACGCCCTGTTCCTTGACGGCATCCGCCGCGGGAATCTTGAGCTTGGCGGTGAACTGCGTGCGGCCCCCGTAAATCTCGACTTCCTCCTCCAGGTACGGGTCGGTTTTCCGCTTCGCTGGAGGCATGATCAACTCATCGAGCATCACGCCATCCGGTGCCTTCACCGCCGCCTTCATTTTGTCGCGGTAGACGTAATGCCCCTTCGCCGCCGACAGCACGAAAGTGACTTCCGCCGTCGTATCCGACGTGATTCGTGCGGCCGACACCGATACCTGGAATGCATCCATCTTCTCGAAGTCGGCGGACGCATTGCCGCCGAGCGCGACCACGCCCGACACCGCGACCACCGCGAGCAGGATGTACTTCAGCAGCGTGCGTTTCATTCGACGGTCATCTTCCCGGGGACGTAGGTGGGCGAGATGTCCCGAAGCGTCTTCACGATTTTCGCCATGACGGCGGCCACGTAATCCACGTGGGCCATGATGTTGCTGCGGCCGAACGTGAACCGCAGCGAGCCGTGCGCCTGCTCGTGCTTCAGGCCGAGCGCCATCAGCACGTGCGACGGC
>DATKYA010000446.1:0-5480 GCA_035528775.1 Planctomycetota bacterium
TCGCCACGAGGGCGGCGGCATCCGCCGCGTCCAGCGCCCGGCCCGCCAGCACCGCTTCCTCGAATGCATTGATTGTGGGCATCTCTTTCAGTCCGTTCTTCGCAACGGTCCCAATGGCAAGCTCATCAATCCCGGAACGCCACCTCGTTAACCGTTGCTCGTTGAGTGTTGTGTGTCGAACCGGCGCATGCCGTCAGTACGCTTCGCATCGCCCTCACTGGTTCACGATCGCGCACAGCGTCAGCCCCATACGCTTGATCGCGAACACCCGCGTGCCATCCTTCCCCGAAAACAGCCCCATCGCCTTCTCGTTGTCGAGCAGCATCCCCTGCCGGTCCATCAGCACCGCGTAATCGAACTCATCCTTGCGGAAGTCCACGAGCGTGATGTCCCTGGAGACGTATTCGGCGGCATAATAGAACTTGTCGTGGAAATCGCCAACCGGATAGAATGCGACGCGCGTGCCCGCCGGCAGCGAATTCACAAACTCGAACACCGGCTCCGAATACACGTCACACCAGTAGGTCGTCTCCAGCCCGATCTGTTTCGCGCCCGGCAGGCCGCCGCACAGCAGGTTGTAGCACGACGTTTCGTACGGATGATACAGGAACAGCCCGAGCGACTGCGTGCCCACCAGCGCCCATGCCGCCACTTGCAGCGGCCGCGTTCGCAGGCGGCTCCACAGCCACTGGAAGCCCGCACCCGCGATGCACGCCGCGAACGGGAACGCCGGCAGAAACAGCCGCACGCCGTCGTATTTCGGTGCGAACGGCATCATCGCAACCAGCAGGATCGCCGCCAGGTTCATCGCCGCCAGCAGGAGATACTCGCGTTCCGACGCCGGTGCAGCAGGCTCCCCGATTGCGTTCCTCCGCAAGAACAGGCGTCGTACCCCGATCACCATGAATGCCAGCGTGCCCGCCGGCACCGTGAACACCGTGAGCACCAGCGGATAGTGCCACGGAGCGTAGCGGTCGGCGTAGACCCGGCCCAGGTAGTAGACCGGCACAATGAAACGGTCAACCGTTGTGCCCAGCAGGTAGCCGTTTAGCCGGGCGAAGGTGTCGTGCCACAGCCACGGCCAGCCCAGCAGGAAGACGGCGGGCCCGATCGCGAGCATCAGGACCGCCGGCACCAGTGCCTTCTGCCGGTGCACGATCAGCCCCCACGCCACAAGCGGCACCGGAATCAGGACGGCATTGATTTTCGCGAGCAACGCCGCGCCGAAGATCGCACCCGCCGCCACCGCCCACCGCCTGCTGCCGATTCCCTTCGCGAATGCGTATGCCGTCGCTAGCCACGCGAGGGCCATCGCGAGGTCCAGCGTGGCGAAGTGCGCGTCGGCAAACAACCGCGGCATGAACAGCGCGAACAGCCCGCCCGCAATTCCCCCCGCCACGCCGAATCTCATCGCAAAGCAAGCCGTCAGCCCCACCAGCACGCCAAACAGCACCGCCACCGCCAACCGCGAGCCAGCCACGTCCGACGCGGTGGGCCACACCGCCTGCACGGCGTGCCGAACCATCCCGATCCACACCTTCGCCAGCGGCGGATGCTCGTGGTTCACACTCCACACGTGGTCGACCGCCTCCCGCGAGAATGACGGACTCCCCAGCCACCCCACGTAGATCTCCGACGCCCCCATCGTGAACGGCTCGTCCCACACCGGCCCGGGATCGGTGAGCGTGGCAGCCGCGCAGATGAAAGCGAGCAGGCCAAGGAGTGGGGGGATCCAGCGGTGCATATAAGCCGATGTTCAGTATCCAATATGCAGACAGAGGGAAACGCTCAACAATCAACGGTCAACGGTCAACGGTCAACCGCCAATCCTCAACCGCAAAACGAAGACGATTCCGGTTCCCGCCGATGGGCGCAACAACGCTTCCGTGTTGGGCATTGACCGTTGAGTGTTGAACGTTGAGTGTTTGTTTTCATCCAGCAATCGTGCTCGAGCCTGCACATCACTTCCCTCTTGGTTTTCGCGTTCTCCGTATCCGCCCAGTCTCGCCCGGCATCCCGGAGACATCGCACCCCATGCACATGGTCACCCTCCCGGTGATCCCGAGCTGGCGGCGAGTCTGCATCAGCCGTTCTACTTCGTCCGTCGGCAGGGTGCGCACGTTGCCGAGCTGGCGTGCGATGAGCATCACCTGGGCGTAGTTTTCCACCTTCTCGAGCTTGAAGTACGCCTTGAAGACATCCTCGCCGACGGTCAGCGTGCCGTGGCGGTCCAGCAGGATCGCGTCGCACTTGCGGATCAGGTCGCGCACCACGCCCGGTCCCTGCGGCGACGCCGGTGTCGCGTAGGCAGACGTCGGGATCGTCCCCAGGTGGAAGACCACCTCCGGCAGCACGCATGGTGCCAGCGACACCCCCGCCACCGTGAATGCCGTGGCGATCGGCGGATGGGCGTGGACCACCGCACGAACGTCGTCGCGCTCCTCGTACACCGCAAGGTGCATCCTGATCTCCGACGACGGCTCCTGTATCCCCCGCACTTTTCTGCCGGCCATGTCGGTAACGATCAACTGCTCCTCCGTCACCAGAGCCTTGCTCACGCCGCTCGGCGTGAACAGCAGCCGGTCGTCGGTCAGCTTCGCACTCACGTTGCCATCGGTGGCGGCCACGAACCTGTTCTCGTACATCAGCCGGCACACACGGATCAGGTCGCGCCGGAGGTCGCTCTCGTGCTTGGTCATAGGCGTTGGGCGAAACAATTGGCGGTACGCGATTCAGTGCAACATGCAAGACTCAATGATACGATGGCAGAGGGGAAAGTGCAAGTGGAATGCGGATGAAGGATGAAGGGATGAAGGCGGCCCGCCCCCGCGAAGCCTGTCAGGAGCCCGCCGCATCCGCAACGAGGTCGGGCACACCGTTGATCTCGATCGAGCAATCGCACACGGAGCCGACGGTGCCGCCGACTCCGGCGTGGATCCTGGCGCCGAGCTTGCCCTCGGGAATCTCGCCGATGAGCTGCCCCGCCACGACGGTCTGGCCGACGCCCACGGCAGCGAGTGCGGGTGAACCCACGTGCTGGAGGAGCGGCACGGCCACGCTGTGCACGCAAACCGGGGCGGCGTCCGCCGGGGCATCCAGCAGGCTCCTCAGGTCGATCGCCTGCACATATTTGGTTACGCCCAGCCGGGACGCCAGGTCTTCCAGCCAGACGCGCCGCTCCGCGTAGGATTCCCTGATGACGGGAGGCGGAACGTCGCCCGTCCGCTGCCATCCCATCGCGGCGAGATGCGCCTTGATCTCGTGGCAGATCAGTCGCGGCGATATCCCCATCCGGCAGACGTAGCTGTCGCACACGCCGCAGCCGTTGCAGTTCAGCGCCAGTGTGATCGACTTGTTCAGGCTGTCCATCGAATACGAGATCGCCCGCATCACGGTGTGCGGCTCGAGTTGCTGCCCGGCCAGGTACCGCGGGCACGAGTCGGTGCACTCCCGGCACTGGAAGCACGCGTTGCGGGCACGCAGCAGCATCATCGACAGCGAGCGCGTGCGCTTCTGCACTTGGATGTGGTGGACCGACAGGACGACAATGGCAGTGGTGTTCTTGGTGATTGGCTCGCAGGTGTCGTCGGCGAGGCTGCCGAGCATCGGCCCGCCCATCAGCACGCGGTATCGCTCGATGGCCGGCCCGCCCGCGAGCGCGATGGCGTCCGATGCCCTCACACCCAGCGGCAGCCGCACCACACGCGGCAGGACCACATCCCCCGATACCGTCACCGTCCGCTGTGTCACGGGCGTCCCCCGCATCGCCTGGCTGAGGTTGAACAGCGTCTCGACGTTCAATACCAGCACGCCAATCGATGCGGGCGTCGCGAACGAAGGCACCAGCCGGCCCGTCACCTCGTACGTGAGGATGCATTCATCGCCCACCGGATAGAACGGGGGCGCGTGGAATATCTCGATCCCCGGCTCGGCGATGGCTGCCCCGACGGCGGAATCGACGGCCGGGCTCTCGGCGAGGAAGGCCATCACGCCGCGTGCTGCCCCGCAGGCCTGCATCGCAAGGCGAAGTCCATCGATCACTTCAGCCGCATGGTGCACGAGCAGGTGCGATGCGTTGTAGACCAGCGGCTCGCAATCGCAGCCGTTGACTATCACGATGTCAGCCGTCTGCATCAGCTTCACGTGGGTGGGCATGCCGTCGTCCGCGCCCACCACGCCTGCCGAGCGTGCGGCTTCCAGGATCTCATCGCGGGTTGCCAAGCGCGTCCTCCGTTACCAGCATGCTACAGAAAACTGAATGGAAAAAATGCCGACAACGCTACCCCGGTTTTCCATTCACACGCGATATAGCCCCATATGATATCATCGGCATCAGGCGGAGAGCTAAACATGGGTTTTTCGCGAGGTGGGGAAACGAGTAGGGCATTGAGCTGATGGGGAAGCGCGTGACGGCAAGAAGCTGAAGAACGAACATCCAGCATCCAAGACCGAACACCCAGCATCGAACATGGAGCACCGAACAACGCCGATCGTTCCTCTTCCTTCGGCGTTCCGAGTTCGACGTTCGGCGTTCGATGTTCAATGTTCGATGTTCGATTCGGTGCTCACTCCCCTCGTGTTCTGTAGTACCGAAGCCCTTCCACCAGTGCCTCCATGTTCTCCCAGGGCACCCCAGGCGCGATCGAGCTCGAGCAGCCCAGGATCAGGCCCGTCTTCGGGCCGCTCTCGACGAGCCATGCAAGCTCGCGCCGCACGTCGTCGGGCGTGCCGTAGGGCAGAGCTCGCGTCACCGACACGCCCGCCTTGATGATCAGGCTGCGGCCCTCGCGCGTCTTCATCCTGCAGATCTTCTCGTAGTCCATGCCGTCTTCGTACTGGAAGCCCTGGAAGCCCGCCAGACCTACATCCAGCAGCCGCGGCACCATCTGCATCAGGTTCCCGTCGCAATGCCAGATCATTGCCACGTCCGTCTTCAGCATCGGCTCCAGGCACCGGGCGAAATGCGGAAACCAGATGCGGTCGAGCTCCTTGATGTTCACCAGCGTGCCGCGGGAGTCGGCCATATCGTGATCGAGCCGGTAGAGCGGCGGCAGACCGCCTTCCGCGTAGGCGCGGGCGGCCGCGCGGTTATTCAGCAGCCAATAATCCGCCTGCAGCGAGAAATGCTTCTCGATCACGTCGGGATACAGCGCGAAGGCCGAGAAGTAGTGCACGTAACCGTAGCGGCCGTAGGCGAAGCAGGGGAACCCGATGAACCCGTAGCCCGTCTTCAGCACCGTTGGCCCGAGCTTCTCCTGGATCGCGGCTTCGCCCTCGAGAATCTGCTTCACCCGCGCGTCCTCGGTGAACTCGGCGGCCGCCGTGCGCAGGCGCGGGAACTCCACCGATTCCATGTGCTGCATGACCGCCTCCGGCGAGTCGATGACGATCCCGTCGCACACGATCGATTCGGCGCCGGTGGTCGCCGTGTGCTCGGCACCCTCATAGCCATGGTCGCCCATCGACAGCGGGTTGTCGGG
>DATKYA010000447.1:0-9299 GCA_035528775.1 Planctomycetota bacterium
TATCATGGTGTTGCTTCAGTTGGCGCCTTCCGGCGTGGCTGTGAGCATAACCATGGATGAGCGACGCAGGTTCAATTCCTATGCAGTCACGACGCGTTATCCGGGTTCCTACAAGCCAATCACACTGACCGAGGCCCGCGAAGCCGTGAAGGTGGCGCGGCGCGTTCGCAAGGAGGTTCGACGATTTCTACCCAAGGCCGCGCTGTCGCGGCAACGGAAGCGATGAAAGCGGTACGCGATTTCGGCGTGAGTAGCTTGCACGCCGGCGGCCTGAGTCGTGGCTGTTACACGTAGCAGCGAGCAGGTGGAGAACTATGTCTGAGACGAAAACGCAACACGAACTGACGTCGGGACGCATCCTGGTCGTGGATGACGATCCCATCGAGTGCAAGTCGTTGTCCGAGTTTCTGCGGCTTGAGGGCTACGACGTCGGCTACGCCGAAAGCGGCGCGGAAGCGATCAGGACGTTGGCCGACAGCGTCTATGAGGTGGTTCTGACGGACGTGAACATGCCGGAAGTGACGGGGTTCGACATCCTGAAACACTGCTCGGCCCACCTGCAGGACGTTGCCGTGGTGCTGATCACGGGCTACGGCCAGATCGAGGCCGCGGTGGAGGCGATCAAGCTGGGTGCGTTCGACTACGTGACCAAGCCGCTGATCGACGACGGCGTGAGGATGATAATCCAGCGCGCCCTCGAGCAGCAGCGCCTCAGGCGGGAGAACACCGAGCTGAAGAAGCAGCTCGGCCTGCGCAACCAGTACTCAATGCTGCTGGGCCGCGACCACAAGATGCAGAAGATCTACGACATCATCGACGTGGTGGCGGATACGAAGGCGACGGTGCTGGTAACCGGGGAGAGCGGCACCGGCAAGAGCCTGATCGCTCGAACCATCCACCAGAAGTCGTCGCGGCGCGACAAGCCGTTTGTGGAAGTGAGCTGCGGGGCACTGCCCGAAACGCTGCTTGAGAGCGAGCTGTTCGGCCACACCAAGGGTTCGTTCACCGGGGCAACGGCCGACAAGCCGGGGAAGTTCGAGATCGCGGACGGCGGCACGCTGTTCCTGGACGAGATTTCGGCGTCGTCGCCTTCGCTGCAGGTGAAACTGCTGCGCGTGCTGCAGGACCGCGTATTCGAGAAGATCGGCTCCAACGACCCGATCTCGACCGACGTACGCGTGATCATCGCGACCAACCGCAACCTGCACGACGAGATCGAAGCGGGGAACTTCCGAGCGGACCTGTACTACCGCATCAACGTGGTGCCGATCGAGGTGCCGCCGATGCGAGAGCGAGTGGGCGACATTTCGCGGCTGGCCGAGCACTTCGCGTTTGCCTGCGCCCGTGAGAACGGGAAGAAGATCTCCGGCATCAGCGACGGCGCCATGCGCAAGCTCCAGCAGTATGGCTGGGCCGGAAACGTCCGCGAGCTGGAGAACGTGATGGAGCGGGCGGTCATTCTCGCCAAGGGCAACATCATCGGCGTCGAAGACCTCCCTCCGCGCATCACCGACGACAATATCGTATCCAGCCAGTCGGTGGGAATGCTGCCTCTCAAGCAGGCGATGGAAGGGCCCGAGCGCGAAATCCTCGAGCGGGCGCTCCGCAGCACCGGCTGGAACCGCCAGAAGACGGCCGAACTCCTGCAGGTGAACCGCAGCACGCTGTTCAAGAAAATGCGCAAATACCGGCTCACCCTGCCGGAAGGCGTGAATGAATGAGGAGAAGGCCGGAGAACAAAAAATATCGGCCCTTGAGCATCGAATACTGAACATCGAACATCGAAGGAAGAGGACGATCGGTGGTAAGTTGCGCAGAGCTGAACGGCTCTGTGTTTCGTTGATTGCCGAGCGCGCGTGTCGCCGGGCGGCCCGCAAGTGGCCGGCCCCTGAGCACTCGCCGCACATATCGCCCTACCGGGCGTCTGGAACCGAATAACCGAGATGGCATCACCTGAGGAAGAACACGAGCAGCAGTTGTCGGCGGGCGGCATCGGCAGACAGGTGCTGGCCACGCTGTGCGTGGCGGCGCTGGCACTCGCCGTGCTGATGGCAGCGGGCTGCTCGAAGCCGTCGCCTGCCGATCTCTGCGGCCGCGCCCAGATCGATGCGTCTCGCAACGAGTTCGCCGCCGCCTGCGAAAAGCTCGCCCAGGCAATCCAGCAGCAACCCGATTCCGCTTTGATCCATCTGCAGCTCTCGCAGGTGCTGTTGCGCAAGAAGGATTTCGGCGAGGCGCTGCTATCGTACTGCCGTGCCCTCCGCCTGGATCCGATGCTGATCATATCGGCGCAGTTCAAGAGCTATCTCGACGACGCTGCGAGCATCGAGAAGCGGGAGGGGTTCCTTGCGGCGTACGTGCGGCTGGCCGACGAGCTTCCGGCGGAGTCGGTGGGCACTGTGCACGCGGCGGCATGCGACCTCGCCTCCCGGCTCCACTTCCGCGAGTTCCTGAGCGCGAATCGCTCGGTGTCGGCCGTACTCCTCAGGACGCTCGGGGACGCGAAGAACGGGCTGGCCCGCCACATCCTCTCCGGGAATCTGGATGCGGTGCGGGCGTCGATCCGCGAACTGTATGACGGCCAGGAGGAGGCGGACCTGCTGGAGTCGGTTGACCGCTGCCAGGCGGAGTACGAGGCGGCGGTGAAGCTGTCGAACAAGTCCCTGCGGATCGACGCGCGATTCGCCGCAGCGCGCCTGAACCAGGCGATGATGAAGATGCGGATGGGCGCGGGCGACGAGGGCCTGAAGATCGTGCTGGACGCGCTGAAGAGCACGGAGCAGCCCGGGGCCGAGATGAAGCTGTTTGCCGCGCGGATGCTGGAACGCGAAGGGCGGTTCGACGAGGCGGAGCCGCTCGTTCGCTCGGTTCTCGAGCAGGAGCCGGCTGGCCGGGCCTGCCGTTACCTGTGGGCGGGGATCCTGTTCCACAAGGGCGACGTCGAGCAGCTCGCCCCGCTGGCAGACCGTCTGGCGGAGGAGAACCCCGGCGACCGGCAGGCCGTTCTCCTGCAGGGCGTGATGGACCTGATGGCCGGCCGCCACGACCGCGCCGTGGAGCGACTGGGCGGCACGACGGGCAAGGCCGGTGAGGGGGGGACGTTCGAGTATTACCGGGTGCTGGCAAACTACCGCACGGGCCGGATCGCGGAGGCGCGGTCATCGCGGCTGCTCACGGGGGCTGCCTTCCCCGAGGCGCTGCTGCTGCGGGCAGCGCTCGCCGCGGAAACGAGCGAGCCCGAGCGCGTGGAGGAGGCGTGCCGGCAGCTCCTCGAGGTCCGGCCTGACGACCCCGACGCCCTGCGCCTGCTCGCCATCGCCCAGATCATGAAACGTCAGACGGCCGAAACAATAGCGACGTTGACCCGCTATCTCAAGCTGCGGCCGGATTCGCCCCGCGAAGTGCAGGCGCTGGCGGCGGCACGCATGGCGGCGGGCGAGGTCGACGCGGTGATCGCGGACAATGAGAAGCCCGGCGACGGCGAGCCGGAGCCGGTCCGCCATCGGATACTGGCACTGGCCTACAGCCTGGCGGGCAATGGCGAGAAGGCCGAAGAGCAGTATCGGAGCCTGCGGCAGTTCGATGCGTCGTTGCCGGATTACTGGCTGTATCGGTCTCGGCGGCTCGCCCTGGCCGGCGGCGGTGCGGCGTGTCTGGCGGCAGCGGCCGAGTGCCGGTCGGGCCTGGCAGCGGGGGCGTCGGCTTCGCCGCTGCTGGCCACGATGGGCGTGCTGAACACGCTGGCGGGCCGGTTTGCAGACGCCCGAAGTGAGTTGGCAGCGGCGGCGGTGGCGCCGGCCGAGAGCCAGTTCATCGTGGACGTCTATTTCGCTCTCGCGAACAACCCGCGGTACGCTGCGGCGGCCGCGGAGATCCTGGCGGCCGATCCGTTCTCGCGGCGATCGTTCGATCTGCTGGTCATCGCGCGCTCGCAGGAAGCACGCGACGCGAACCAGCTCGATAGCCTTGACAAGCTGGCGAGCAGCCGCCCCGTGGTAGTGAGCCTGCTGAATCGCGCCGTCGTGCTTCGCCGGCGGGAGGCGGTCTATTCGTGCAGCAGGAGCATGATCGATCTCGACGCGATGTGGCCGCGGCTTCTGGAGGTGTACAAGCATCGACCGAATGACTGGCTGTGAGGACGGGGGAAGAGCATCGAGCATCGAAGGAAAGCGGAACGTTCAACAAGTCACGGTCAACGGTCAATGGAACGAACGCAAGGCGTTGATTGTTCCGGCTGAAACGCTGATTTCCGAGGTAAGAGGCCCAAAGCCCAAGTACTCCACATGCGCCTACGACGCCTGATGTACATCCCGATAGCGGCGGCCCCGGTGGTACTGCTGGTGGTGGCGGCGGTGCGGCTGAGCTCTCCCGATCGCCGGCACTGCCGTGCGGGCGTCAGCGCCGAGGAGCAGGGGCTCCTGCAGCAGGCGGAGGACGAGTACACCCTCGCCACCCGCTGGCAGCCGGCGATGGGGCCTGCATGGCTGGGGCTGGGGCGCGTTCAAAAGGCGATGGGCCGGTTCACAGCGGCCGAGGCCACTTACCGCCGCGCGCTGGAGGTGCTGCCCGAGAACCGTGCGGAGGCGTTCGACGGGCTGGGCTGGATTCTGCTGGAGCAGTCGCGCCTAGACGACGTGCAGAAGCTGGCAGAGCAGGCTCGGCAGCTTGGCGAGCCGGAGGCGGCGCACGAGCTCGCCGCCCGGCGCCTGGCGGCCATGATGCACGAGCGGCTGCTGGCGTTTATGACGGGAATCCGGAAGGATGGTCCACCCGCAAACACCGTCGTGTCGCTCCCGCGGCTGCGGGGGCTTATCGGATCCGCGAACGTAGGGGACGCCGCCCGAGCCGAATCGACCAGGCTGCTTGACGAGGCCGAGGCGCTGTGCGACCAGGCATTGGCGGAAGCCCGCCAGGCCGGGGGGCGGCCGTCGGCACGCCTGCTGCTGATGGACCTAAAGCTGACAAAGGGGCCGATCGCAGAGCAGCAGGCCGCGATTGATGGACTCGTCATGGCATTGGATGCGATAGCCGCCCGTGCCCGCGACGCGAAAGCGCCGGACAAGATCGTGCAGGCTCTCGGTTTTCCGCCGGAGAGCAGTACGCGTTATTCCGCGGCCGAGTTGGCGGAGGCGGCCGAACTCGCGCCGTGGACACGCGACCCCGACCCGCGCGTGGCGGGAGCCGCATTGCTCATTCTCGCGCGCCTCGCCAGCGAACGCGGCGACACGCCCGCCGCACTCAACCACGCGAGCGCGGCGCTCGCCATCGACCCGGCCAACGTGGCCGCACGATACGAGCTGAAGCGCGTGCAGCTCGAGATGGGCAGCTTCGAGAGCGCCATGCTCGATATCGATCCCGTAGCCGACGCTACCGCTCCGAAGGTGATCCCGCCCGACTACACCGAAGGGATCGCGAGCCTACTACAGGCAATAGGCAGGAGCAGCAGCGGCAGCGAGCCCGGCAGCTTCGTTCTCGCGATCTCCAAGCTCAGGGACGTGGTGCGACGCTACCCCGACTGGCTCCAGCCCCGGACGGCGCTGGCGATCGCCCTCTATCGTTCGGGCAAGAGCGACCAGGCCCTCGCCGAGTTCAACAAGCTGGCCGAAGCCACCCCCGACCTGATGCCAGTGCAGGTGATCATGGCGAAGATCTTCCTCGACAGCGGCAACACCAGCGGCGTGATCATGCACTGCCAACGGGTGCTTGCGGCGGAGCCGGGCAACCCGCAGGCACTCGATATCCTGTCGGAAGCGTACCTCCGCGCGGTCAGGCTGCCCGAGGCGATGGAGGTGTTCCGGGAGCGGATCAAGCAAGCCCTGACACATGACTCGCGCCTGACCGGGATTGAAGCCGAATTCGAGCAGCGTGCCCACAGCGCCGTGCCGGTGGATCGATTCATCAACGGGAGCCGGCTGGCGATGATCTACGAGGCCCAGGGAAGGTTCGACGATGCCGAGCAGCTCCTGAACCGCATGAAGCTCGATCGCGACGGTACGCCGGACTTGAATTCAAAGCCGTTTGCTCCACTCGTCGAGTACCAGCTCGGGTTGCTGCTCGCCGGGCGCGGCGACGCGGCAGCCGCCAAGCAGACATTGTCCGAAGTGGCCAGCCGGCTCAAGAAAGCGGCTCGAGAGGACCTCAAGAAGTTAATGAGCGAGCGTCCCGAGACGGTACCAGACGAGGCGGTAAGCAACAAGGCAATAATCGACGCCCTCAGCAGGAATCCGCCTGCCGCGGATTTCGAAGTTGCACTTGGCAAAGTGTGCGCTGATGCCGATGAGTTTGACGAAGCCCTGGAGCACACGCAGAACGCTCTGAAGTATCAGCCGGACCACCTGACCGCCACGACGCAACTGTCGGCCATCTACCAGGCTAAGGCGCGCGCATCCATGAGCGAAGCGCCCGCGGCGTGCGACGCGGCGGTGAAAATGCTCCACGCGCCCACCGCGGCGGATTACGAGGAATTCGAGAAGCTGGGGGAGTATGCCCAGGGGGACACACTGAGCAGGCCGGCCGGCATCGCCGACAACGACCTGCTGCGATACCTGTTCAAGACGCTCAGTGGGACATCGTCGGCGGAAGCGGAGTATGCCAACGCGCTTCCCAACGCACTTCAGGCGGCTGCGCTCGACTCATCCAACCCCGCGCGGCAGCAGGAAGTGGCCGACATCTACGCGGCTCGCAAGGTCGTGGCCGAGCTGCGCGCGAAATGCTACCGGACACTCCTCGAGCGCTTCACCGTCCTCCAGCAGGCGCTGCGGAATAAGGCCGATGAAGTCAAGAAGCAGATTCAGTCGGAAGACATCGCCCATAGTGACAAGATCGACAGGATCGAGGAGGAACTCGAGCCCCACAAGGAGAAGATCAACGCGGTTTCCGACACCATCGTGAGGCTGAGGCAGAGACTCGCGGAGGCTCAGGCCTCGGCCGACAACTTCGGCCGGCTGGCGGAGCAGAGGAGGGCGGGGGGCAGCGGGGCCGGCCGGTAAGAAAAGAAGGAAGAGGGAAGCGACCATCGAAAGAAGAGGTCGGGCAGCAGTCAACGAAAACTCTGTCGGTTCCTGATTCCGGGCATTTTCCTCTTCGGAAGGGTGCGATTGAAAGTCGCTTTTCGGCTTCCAGTCTGTCTTCTTCACCATTGGCAGCCACCTCTGCTAACAAGACTTTACGTACTTGATGACTCTTCCCGATTGAATCTGTGCCTGAGATTGGTATAATCTCTCCCCACTGCCGCTGATCGCCGGACCGTGCAAGGCGATGGAAGCGGGGGCAAACCGCCGTCCGAACAGGAGGTTAGAATGCCGGACCTGCGCGTGTTTGGCGATGACACCATCAAAGGCAACGACAGCGGGGGGTGCTGGTACCTGAGTGACAATGCCGGGAACCCCATCTATGGCGAGATCACCCGCGCCGGGGATGTCGTCCATTACGACCGGAATGATGAGCCGGCCGCATTCAACGTGCTGTACCGGGTGGCGGATTTCGGCGAGGTGATTCTCGGCACGCTGCCGCTCCCCCCTCGCGCGACTCCCTACAACCTGAATCTCGAAGTGGCAAAGGCGAAACTGGAGCGGATCAAGGATCGCCTGCAGGCGTGGGGGCAGAACGGATTCTCCCCATCGCGTGTGTTGAAGGAGGAAATGGCATACGCCGAACGGCTCATCAAGCAGGCGGCGGAGATCGAGGATTACAGTCCACCCCGCTGCGCGGACCTCGCCGACCGCGTTCTCACCCGGGCGGTCTGGGCCGGGGAAAGCATTGCCGTTGAAGCCGGGCGCCACGGTCTGAACCGCAAGATCAGCGATGGCTCGTCGCGCAGGATGCTGCTCGGGGCAAATCTCTTCGGATTCGGCCGAAGCGACGACTACGCCCGCCGGTTCGAGAACGTCTTCAACTACGCCACGCTCCCCTTCCACTGGCAGAGCTTCGAGCCTGAGCCGGGCGCGGAACGCTGGGATCGCATCGAGGAAATGCTGGCGTGGCTGCAGCCGCGCGGGATCGTTGCCAAGGGGCATCCGCTCGTGTGGTTCTACGAGCCCTGCTACCCGCGATGGGCATACGGGGGATCGTTCGACGCGATCCGCGATCTGAACGTCGAGCGGGTACGGCGGGTGGTGAGCCGCTGCAAGGGGCGCATCGCATTCTGGGACGTGATCAACGAAGCACATGACGCCGATCATGCGAACGTGTTCGGCTTCGGGCGCAGCCGCCTCACCGAGATGACTGGGGCCGCCTCCCAGACCGCGAAAGCCGCCGATGCCGATGCATGCAGAATAGTGAACGTTAGCTCGCCCTTCGGCGAGTACGCGGCCGCCAAGCTGGGCAAGTGGACGCCGCTGGAATACCTGGCGGGCTGCCTGAAGGCGGGCGTCGACTTCGACGCGATCGGCCTGCAGTTCTACTACGGCTCCGGCGTGGGATTCTGCCGCGACATGCTGGAGATTTCAACCCTGCTGGACCGCTACGCCGCCCTCGGCAAGCCCATCCACATCACGGAGATCGGCTGCCCGTCGTCGGCCCGTCCCGACCCGGGCGGCCAGGCCGGACCGGCCGGCGTGGAGCAGGAGCACGTGGGCGAATGGCACGGGCGGTGGTCGGAATCGCTGCAGGCTGAATGGGTGGAGCGGTTCTACACCGTCTGCTGCGGGAAACCGTACATCCCGGCCGTCACGTGGTGGGATCTCTGCGACTACGACAACCATTTCCACATCCACGGCGGCCTGCTGCACGAGGACTGCTCGCCCAAGCCGGCCTATGCGAGGGTGGAAGAACTGGCGGGAAAGATGGGACTGCTGAAGGAACGATGAACGATGAACGATGAACGATGAAGGAAGAGGGAAGAGTGAACGTCGAGCGTCCAACGTCGAACGCTGAACGCCGAAGGAAGAGGAACGTTCAACGGTCAACAGGCAAACGTTCAACGCTCAACACCAAACACAGAAGACCAAGCATCGAACATCGAACACTCAACATGGAACATTCAACATCGAACATCGAACACCGAAGGCCGAAGATCGAAGATCGAGCTCTGCCTCCTGCCTCCTGCCTCCTGTCTCCTGACTCCCTTCTTCCCTCTTCACGCCTCCACGTCGAGCATGCCGCCGACGCCATTCTGATCGCCGGGACTGTCGGCCGGGGTATCCGGTTCGTCGGGTTGGGGAGGGGCGGGAGGCGGCTCATCGGGTTCGGAGTCGTTCGAGTGCTCGAAGGAGTCGTGCCGGCGCTGGTCGCGGTCGTTGTGGAGCGGCGAGGACGCCAGCGAGTCGTCTGCGTGATCGCGCTTCGTGCTCGACCCGCGG